>JBDLTZ010000241.1:0-73595 GCA_039805565.1 Chloroflexota bacterium
ATCGACGCGCAGCTCCTCCGCCGAGGTGCCCTCCTCGACCTGGTCGTGCGCCTCTACCGTGTTAAGGAATGCGGCGATCGGCGCGAGGTCGGCCTCGCCGGCGTAGGGGCGGGATGTGATCGCGATCGTGGTCACGTGTGTCCTCTTTATGTGTGTCATGTGCAAGGTGCAACGTGCAAAGTGCAAGGTGTAGCGGCGACGTTCTATTTGCACCTTTACCTATCGACCTTGCACTCGCTCATCCAATCTGAGTCACCAAGCTAGAGACTGTGGACGGCCCCAGGTCCTCGCGCGTCACGTCCATCAGGATGCGGTCGTAGCGCCGGCCGTCGAACACATCGGCGCCGCGGAGCCGCCCGGCGAGCTTGAACCCGGCCCGCAGGTAGGCGCGGTGGGCGCGCTCGTTGAAGGCCACGTGCCACAGGAAGATGGTGTGCAGCCCCACGAACGTGAGCCCGTAGTCCGCCATGAGGCGCACTGCCTCGCTGCCGTACCCCTGCCCCCAGGCGGACTTGTCGCCGATCGCGATGCCGAGCTCGGCCTTGCCGCGCGCCGCGTCGATGTCCATCAGCGAGACGTTGCCGATCAGGCGCCGCCCCTCGCGCACGACGATGGCGAAGGTGCGGTTCGAGCGGTCCCTGATCATGCCGTCGTACCACTCCTGCTCGTGCTCGGGCATGAACGAGAAGCCCATCTGCCCCAGGTAGGTGGTCAGCTCGATGTCGCTGAACCAGCGGCTGAGCAGCGGCAGGTCCTCCCGGTGGGGCTGGCTGAGGAAGATCCGCTCGCCGGGCACCACCTCCGGCCGCCAGGGTCCCTCGACGTCTGGAGTGCTCATCACATCACCTCTATAGTGCTGAGTGCTGAGTGCTGAGCATCGCGCTGACGGCTAGGAGACTCAGCACTCGTTCCTCGGCACTCAGTACTGGTTACACCCGCTTCCCACCGCGGTGGACTGTCTTGCGGCGCTCGCTGCGGCGTGCCGCCAGGTGATCGGTGCTGCCGCGGGCGTTGCGGCGGCGCGTCGCGAGCTCCTGGCTGCCCAGCAGCGCGTCGCGGCGGTCGTCGCCACTCCGCAACCCGAGCTGCCGCTCCCAGTCCTCCATCTCCTCCAGCTCCTCGACCTCGTCGATGTCCCGCAGGTAGATCTGTACGCGTGGCATTGCTGCTGTATCCTTCGTGAGAGGCAGCGTGCCGAGGCGCGCGCCTCAGGTTAGCTCATCGTCTCCCGCCTCCGTCCGCTCGGTCGGCTCGGTGTGGCAGTGAGTCTGACAGTCATATGCGGCTCCTTTCGTGTGCGCTGCGTGCCGGCCGCAACATACAGAGACCCTCTTCTCGTCGTGATGGTGCGAAGAGATCACAGCGCGTCACTCCTCGCGCAGCTTTACGTAACTATTGTACCTGGCGGATGAGATCGCCGTGCCCACCTGGGCGCGCACGGCGCAGTCCGGCTCGTGCGTGTGGGTGCAGCTCGCGAAGTAGCAGTCGTCCAGGAAGGGACGGAACTCGCGGTAGCACCAGGCCAGCTCCTCCATCGGGAAGCGCCACAGGCCGAGCTCGCGGATGCCGGGCGTATCGGCCAGATAGCCGCCGCCGGGCGTGTCGAGCGCGATCAGCTCGGCGACTCGGGTCGTGTGGCGGCCCTTGTCCACCACCTCGCTCACGTCGGCCACCGCCAGGCCGAGGCCGGGCTGCACCGCGTTGAAGAGGCTGCTCTTGCCGACGCCGGACTTGCCGGTGACGACGCTGATCTGGCCCTCGAGCCGCGCGGTGAGCTCGCTGATCCCGAGCCCGGTCTTGGTGCTGGTGTACACCACCGTGTAGCCGATGCGCTCGTACTCGGCGAAGAGCTCGCGGGCACGCGCCTCGCCCACCAGGTCAACCTTGTTCGCCACCACCACCGTCTCGAGCTCAGCGATCTCGGTGAGCACGAGGTAGCGGTCGAGCATCTTCGGGTGGAAGTCGGGGCTGGCGCACGCGCACACCACCAGCACCTGGTCCACATTCGCCACGATGACGTCCTCGCTCCAGATGCCGCGGGAGCCGGCGGCGCGGCGGGCCAGCTTGCTCCGCCGCGGCTGCACGGACTCGATCGCGCCGTGGCCGGGGGAGATCACCATCACCTCGACCACATCGCCGATCACAGCGATGTCGCTCGACTGGCGCTCCTTCTTGAGGCGGCCGCGCAGCGAGCACTCCAGCACGCCCGCGTCGGTCTGGACCCAGAAGAAGCCGCTCTGCGCCCGCAGCACCGTGCCCTGGATGCGCGCGCCCACAGCCGGCGCGTCGGACACACCCGCCGCCGTATCGACCACGTGCAGCGGCTCGGCGGCGCCGCGCTTCTTGCCGCGCTGGCGCTCCTCGCGCTTGCCGGCGCCGGCGGAGGGCCTCTCAGCGCTCTTCTGCATTGAAGTCCTCCGAGGGCTCGAAGTCGTCATCGAGGCTCTTGCCGGTCAGGGTCATGAACACGTCCTCCATCGTGGTGGAGCCATTTTTGCCGCTCTGGCTGCCCACCGCGAGCTTCAGGTTCTCGGGCGTATCGAGGGCCACGATGCGGCCCTCGTGGATGATCGCGATCCGGTCGCAGAGGCGGTCGGCCTCGTCCATGTCGTGGGTGGTGAGGAAGACCGTCGTCTCGTGCTCACGGCGCATGCGCAGGATGAACTTCTGCACGTCCTGCTTCGAGCGCGGGTCGAGCCCGGTGGTGGGCTCGTCGAGCAGCAGCAGCACCGGCGAGGTGAGCAGGCCGCGCGCGATGGCGACCTTCTGCTGCATGCCGCGCGACATGTGCTCCAGCGGCTCGGATAGGCGCTTCTCGCCCAGCCCGAGCTTGCGCAGGATGTAGACTGAGCGCTCGCGGGCCTCGGCAGGCGGCAGGTCGTACAGGCGGGCGGCGTACATCAGGTTCTCGAGCGCCGAGAGCTTCTTGAAGAACGAGGCCTCCACGCTGACGCGGTTGATCAGGCGCCGCACCTCTCGCTCGTCGCGCTCCACGTCCCGCCCGAACACGCGGATCGTGCCGCCGTCGGGGATGAGCAGTGTGGAGACGAGCCGGATCAGGGTGGACTTGCCGGAGCCGTTGGCGCCGAGCAGCCCGAAGATCTCGCCGCGCTGGACGGTGATGCTGATGTGGTCTACGGCGAGCGTGGTCTCGGGCGGCTTGCGCTGGCCGCGGCGCCAGAACGGCTGCTTCTCGGGCTGCTCCTTGCCGAAGCGCTTCAGGGCGCCCTGGATCTCGAGCGCGATCTGACCGCTCAGCTGGGCGGAGGGCTCGGGCCTGGCCACCACGTTGTCTGTGGTCGTCACTTCGTGTTCCTCTATGCTCTACTTAGGTTCGGAGACGCGCACCTCAAGGTGGTGCGCGCCGAGGATATCGAACGCGTACGCAATCAGCTGCTCCATGAGTGAGCTGTGCTCGTCCAGCTGGTGGCGCGGCAGCTCGGTGTAGTAGCTCTGCTTCTGCACCGGTGCGGGGCGCCTGCATTCTTGGTCGCGGACGAGGGTGCCATCGGGGTTCTGAATAACCACGGCTGTACCTTCCTCCTGGTCGTCTGCGGCGACACGCTGCTCCATCGTTTGTAGCACGCCGGTGCGACAACCTGTGTCACTTCCGGCGGCGCTCGCTCCCGGGCACACAAAGGCCGCGGGTTCATCTGCCTTCGCAGCCCACGGCCTTCGGAGAAATACGAAGGGCCGTGAGCGCTCGCCATCTGTCGCCCACGGCCCGTCAGCTCGCTATTGTAAGCGTCTCAGCGCTTGAGCCTCCGGAAATCGGGCGCAGTATGGCCACCAGCAACCGCACCAGCACGACCCACAGCGAGGCCGGTGGTGGAGAAGCTCGTGATTGTGTTGAGCTTCGTGCTGTTAACCATTCGACGTCCGCCTTTCTTCCGGTCTCAACAATTCTCGTTATCTTCTGAACGACCTCGGCTAGGATAGCACGGGCCTCGCGAGATTGTCAAGCAGGGCTCTCTACATCTTTGGTCTGATGTTTGGCGCCCGCTGCACGAGGGCTGGGAAGCCTACGGTATCGGCGAGCCGCGCCCGGTCTCGACGGCGCGCAGGGCCACGGCGCAGAGGAACAGGCAGGTGAGCGCGTAGGTGAGCATCTGCTGGCGTGGCTCACGGCCGCGGACGTAGCGCTGCGCTGCGGGGAGCGCGGCCACCGCGACGGCGGCGTAGATCAGGTGCAGCTCGAGGCTGGCCGGGCGCAGGCCGCCGAGCAGCAGGAGCACGCCGAGCAGCGCGTCGGCGACGACGAGCAGCTGGCCGATCATGAGCCCGCTCTGGAACAGGGTGTCGGGCGCGCGGCGGAGGCCGGCGGCGACCAGCGCCCAGAGCGTGAGGGCGCCGAAGACGAGCAGGATGGTGAAGAGCAGGCTGGCGTGGAGGCTCTGGATTCGTTCCATGGCTAGTCATCCGTCGTCATCGCGCGTCGGTCGCCCGTACTGCGATAGTAGTCGCACAGGTCGCTCAGCGGGCACATCGAGCACTGCGGGCGCTGGGCGTGGCAGATGAGGCGGCCGTGCTGGATCAGGTTGATGTGGAAGGCGTAGATGTCGTCGGGCGGCACGGCGGCCTCGAGCAGGTCGTGGGCCGCCTCGGCGCTCACTTTCGGGCCGATCAGGCCGAGGCGCTGCGAGACGCGGTGGACGTGGGTGTCCACTGGGAGGGCGGGCTTGCCGAGAGCGAAGAGCAGCACGCAGGCGGCGGTCTTCGGGCCGACGCCGTCGAGCGATGTGAGCCAGGCGCGCGCCTCGGGGAGCGGCATGGCGTCGAGGAAGTCCAGGCTGAGCTCGCCGCGGCGCTCGAGGATAGCGGCAAGCGTGCGCTGGATGCGCGGCGCCTTCACGTTGCCGAGGCCGGCGGCCTTGATGGCCTCGTAGAGCTGGCTCACCGGCGCATCCATCACCGCCTCCCAGGTGGGGAATGTGGCGCGCAGTGTGCGGTAGGCCCGGCCGCTGTTGCGGTCTGAGGTGTTCTGCGAGAGGATCGTCAGGATGAGCTCCTCGAGTGGCTCGCGGCCTGGGCGCAGGGTGCGCGGGCCGTAGACCTCGGCGAGGCGCTCGGTGACAGCGTCTATCTTGTCGGCGGGGACGGCGGCGTGGGGCATATGCGGCTCCTGCTGCATTGTGTAGGGTTCAGCGTTCATCGTTCAGGGTTCAGCGTTCACTGCGGCAGCGGATCCACGATCAGGACACTGATCGTTCGAGTGTTCGTGCCGCCGCAGAAGGGCGGCGCGCCGGTGCTGAGCACGGTGCGCCAGACGTCCAGGCTGAGCCAGCGCGGGCGCATCTGGACGGTGACGCGGATCTCGGTCGGGTAGCCGAGCTGCGGGTGGTACGCGGCACGCACGAGGGTCAGCGCCTCGCACATGCAAGCGCGTGCGCCGCAGCTTAGGGTCACCTCGCGGTCGCGCTCGACCAGCGCGAAGAGCGCATCGACCGGGCGGGCGCGGAAGCTGCAGCTATCGCGCAGGCTCGAGTTGACCTTCCCGCGGCGCACCAGGACGTCATAGGTGCAGCGCTCGTCCTGCGCGACGATGCGGTAGTCGCCGAAGGGGCGGCTCTGCCAGCGGGCGCGGGCATCGGCGTAGGTACGCGCGGACTCGCCCGGCCGGGCCACGCTGAGTGCCAGGGCCGCGCAGGCCAGCAGGAGGAGTCCCGCGCTCGCGGCGAGAAGCCAGCGCCCGCGTGGGAGGAATCGTCGCACAGTTTGCATTGCTTACCCTCGCCCTGATCCACACGCTCAGAGTGACACGGTTCTTACCGAACGAATAATGAAGCATCATCATAGCGCCGGATGAGCTCCTCGAGCACGGCGACGTGCTCCGGCAGCCGCGCCAGGTCGATGCGGTCGACGCTGTCGGTGGGGCGGTGGAGGCCACCTGTGCCGAGCACAGGGTCGCGCGTGCCGAGCACGGCGGCCGGCACGCCCGCAGCGAGGAAGGGGTAGGCATCGCTGTTGATCAGCGGCTCGGGCGCGGGCGTGCTCTCTGTGACGGCCATGATCGACTCGTGCAGCAGCTGGTTGATCTCGGGCGTGGTCGGCAGCGTGCGCAGGGCGTTGCCGTCGCGCTCCCAGAGGACGTACGGTCCGCGCTGCCCGAGGAGCTCGAGGTTGACGACGGCGGCGCGCGGGGTGTTGATCGGCTGCGGGAAGCGGAACCGGACGTAGGTGGCCGCTCCCTGCATGTTGACCTCCTCGCCGCCGAATATCGCGAGGGTAACGCGGGTGCGGCGTGTGAACGCCTTGTGCGCGGCGAGGCGCTCGGCGAGGCGCAGGAGCACGACGCAGGCGGCGCCATCGTCCACAGCCCCCGCGCTCGGCGACGCGGCCCGGCCGAGCAGCAGGTTGAGCCCGAGCGCCCAGGCGAGCAGAGCCACCGGGACGGCGGCGGCGATGGAGAGGGCGCGGGCCAGGGGCTGGAGCGGGCTCTGGCGGGCGCGCAGCTCCCCCTCGGCGGCGGCGAAGAGGGCGGCGGCGAAGGTCAGCGCGATGCCCGGGCGCAGGCCACGGAGGAGCAGGGCGCGGCGCTGGTGGTCGAGCAGCTCGGTCTTGCTGTCGTAGTGCGCGGCGATGATCAGCTCGCGGTCGGCGCGGGTCGGGCCGAACGAGACCGTGAGGCTCTCACTATCGCGGGCGCCGGGCCAGGTGATGAGCGGGAAGCCGAGGATATCGGCGGCGCCGCCAGCCTGCCCGACCAGCGCGATCGGGACGGCGCGCCAGCCCCAGCCGCGCAGCGCGGCGACGGCCAGGAGCGTGCGGGAGGCGATCAGCCAGGCGCCGACGGCCTCGAAGAAGTACGGGCGGAGGCGGAAGGGGTGGCGCTCGCAGGAGATGCCGCGGGCGTCGAGCCAGGCGCGCAGCATGTCGTACGTCTCGCGCTCAGCCAGGCTGCCGCTCGGGCGCGGACGTGAGAGGAGGCGCAAGAGCTCGGCGTCGTCGGGCATCGGGCTGCTCCTTCAGTGGGGGTGCGCTCCACATTGTACAACGCCGGGGGCGGTCTGTGTGAGAGGCGTCACCATCTACCGCCCGATCACGGGGGCGTAGATCGTCGCCCGCAGCGCCAGCGTCGGGTCACAGCGGAACAGGTCGCCGGTGTAGAACAGGCAGACGCGCACCGCGGTGGCCTTGGGCTGACCGACGGCTGTGGTGTAGGTGCCGCCGGCGCAGTAGCTCCCGCCGATGGCGAACAGCCCAGTCCAGAGGTCGGATGGGCGTGATGGGTCGGCGCAGGCGTTCGTGCCGTCCTTCTCACGCACGTCGGCGAGCATCCAGGCCACAGCGCCGGCATAGGCCCGCGCGCGCAGTGCTGCGATATTGGCCTCCACGAAGGCCGGGGCGGTCTCGGCGCACTCGGGGCGCAGCGGCTCGCGCCGGCAGAACACCGGCCCCTCGGTGAACAGCCGGCCGCGCGGGAAGGAGTCGGTGGGGAAGCCGAACTCCTCCAGGACCACCGGCCCGCGGTAGCCCGCGTAGCGGATGTCGTCGTAGATGCCCTGGGCGCCGCCGCCGAAGTTGTGGGGCGAGAGGAAGTCCACCTGCTGGGCGAGCGTGCGGCCGCGGCTGTCCGGGCGGAAGAAGTTGAACGCCGCCCGAGTCGCGTCAGTGTCGCCCATCTCGGTGGAGATTCCGACCGTGACGAGGAGCTGCGGGGCGCGTGATTTGACGGCGGCGCGGAGCTGCGCGGCCCACTCGACGGCCGCATTCACGTAGGACTGAGCGCTGACCCCGGGCGCGTCGTCGAAGCAGTCGCGCGCGTGGCCGCCGCAGTAGTTGTTGATCTCGTTGCTGGCAGACACGTAGGCCAGCAGGGGCAGGGCGCCCTGTGCCGCGAAGGCGTCGACCAGGCCGGTGACCCAGGCGGCCCGCTCGGGGGTCATCGTCCAGGCGGCGCTGTTGTGCAGCACGAGCCCCAGGCGCATGCCGCGCCCCCCCGCCTCGGTGGCGAGGTCCAGCAGCGTGGCGTGTGAGGTGGGCGTGGACACCGAGCCGTCGTCGCGGCGCGAGGGGAGCTCGACGAAGACGCGCAGCGCGTTGGCGCCGAGCCCGTCGCGCGCGCGGTCGAGCCAGTAGGCCAGGGAGCCGTCGGCCCTGGCGGCAGCGTAGCTCCTGTCGCGTACAGTGCGGGCGTTGATCCCGTACTGCGGTAGGAAGAAGGCCACGCCGCGCATCGTCCAGCGGCCGGCGTCGTCGTACAGGAGGCCGTCTGTGCCGGCGCGCACCTGGCCGCACCCGGAGGGGGTGTGCGGGGCGCACGCTGCTGCCGAGGGGGCCGGGGTGAAGGTCAGGGTCAGCGCGGCGATGAGGGCGAGGGCCGCGCGAAGAACGTTCTTTCGCATAGCGGATGGAAGGATACCACGTGTCGCTACGGTTTAGGGATCGCGTGCGCCTACGCTCCGTCGTTTTGTACGAGCGCAGAGCAGTTGTACCCTCTGCGGCACCATATGCAACGACCCACTAGCGCCGCCGCAGGCGCCTCACAAGTGTCCGCAGCTCCTCTACGCCGAGTGCGGCCGAGGCCCCGGCGTACACCAGGCCCGCGGCGCCGGCCACGCCCACCAGCCAGAGCGCCAGCGGCAGGAAGTCCTCCGGCCAGCGGTAGGTATCGCCCAGGCGCAGAAAGGGAAGCGGCCTTTGTGACAGCGCCAGTAGCCCCCAAAGCGTCGCCGTGAACGCCAGTGCTGCCAGCGCCATACTCCCCGTGGCGCGCACGAACCCCCGCCCCAGCCCGCCGAGCCGGCGCCTGAGCAGCGCCAGCAGCGCGATCGCCTCGAGCACGTTGGCCGCGCTGAATGCCAGGCCGAGCCCCGCCACCCCGAGCCCCTGCCGCAGCAGCCACCACGCCAGAACCACGTTGACGGCCACGGCCCCCAGGGCAACCGCGACTGGCGTGCGCGTATCCTGCATGGCATAGAAGGCACGCACTGGGATCTCCGCCGCGGCGAAGGCCCACAGCCCGAGCGCGTAGGCCGTGAGCGCCGAGGCCGTGAGCGCCGCCGATGAGGCATCGAACGCGCCGCGCTGGAAGAGCAGCCGCAGCGTCGGTAGCGCCAGCAGGGCCAGCAGCACACTCGCGGGGAGCGCCAGGAACAGCACATTTCGCACGCCGCCCAGAGCCGTGGACCGCAGCGCCTCCGTATCGCCGGACGCGTGGTAGCGCGCCATCTGCGGGAAGAGCACGGTGCCGAGGCTCAGCGCCAGCAGCCCGTGGGGCAGCATCATGAGCTGCATGGCGTACGCGTTGGCGGCCACCGCGCCCGCGCCCAGGGTGGACGCCAGGCTGGCGACTACGATGAAGTTGATCTGCCAGGCCGACTGGCCCACCAGGCGCGGGCCGAGCAGCCGCAGGACGCGCCCGACGCCGGGGGACGCAAGGACGAAGGACGAACGATCAACGGCCGGTGTGTTGTGGCCTGTGTTGTCGGTGGGTGGTCGGAGGTCGGCGGTGGGTGGTCGGCGGTCGGTGCTCCTCACGAGGTAGCGCGCCCCCACCTGCCGCAGGCCGGGTAGCTGCACCAGCAGGAACAGGAGTGCGCCGGCCAGTACGCCCCACACCAGGCCGTAGATGCCGAGCGCTGGGGCCAGCAGCAGCGCGCCGGCGATGATGCCCAGGTTGTACAGGTTCGAGCCCACCGCCGGCAGCGTGAAGCGTTCGAACGACTCGAGCGTGGCTTTGGCGAGCCCGCCCACTCCGAGGAGCACCGGCTGGATCAGCAGCAGCCGCACGAGGTGGGCGGTGAGCGCCTGCTGCTCGGGGTCGAAACCGCGCCCCACCGTGAGCGCCACCAGCGGCTCGGCAAGCAGCGCTACGACCCCGCAGCTCACCACGAGGCCCGCCAGCGCGACGTTGAGCACGCCGCTTGCCAACCGCCACGCGCCCTCGTCATCACCCTGGGCCAGGTGCTCGGAGAATACCGGGATGAAGGCCGAGCCGAGCGCGCCGCCGGCCACCACCAGGTAGATCAGGTCGGGGATCGTGAACGCCGCCCGGTAGGCGTCGAGCTCGGGGCTGGTGCCGAACTGTGCCGAGATGATGATGTCCCGCGCGAGCCCGAGCAGGCGGCTCAGCAGGTACCCGGCGGCGACGATGAGCGTGTTGAGGATGGCCCTGCTGCGCATACGGTGACGCACTACGGCGCGGCGTACAGTTGCGCCGCGCCGGCCTTTCTGCTATAATCTGCCTTTAGTGTGAGCGGCGGCAGACGGCGCTCCGCTCAGCATCAGCAGTGTTATTATACGGGAGAGACAAGGCTTTGGCGAACACGAAGTCTGCAGAGAAGCGCATCCGCACTAACGAGCGCAAGGCCGAGCAGAACCGCACCTATCGCTCGCGCGTCAAGACGATGGTCAAGAAGGCCGAGCAGCTGATCCTCTCCGGCAAGGCCAGCGACGAGGCGGTGCGCGAGGCGGTCAGCACGCTTGACAAGGCGGCTACCAAGGGCGTCATCCACAAGAACAACGCGGCGCGCCGTAAGTCGCGCCTGATGAAGAAGGTCAACGCCATCGCTGCCGCCGCGCAGACGAAGTAGCGCTCCTTCTCCAGATTTCTCGGCGGCCCCGGCGATCATCGCTGGGGCCGCTTCGTTATGCCGTCCTACCCGTCCTCGCGCTCGGGGTTGTCCAGGCGGAAGAAATTGCTCTGCGAGCCGTCGGCCTTCTGCTCCTGGTAGATGAACACCAGCTGGCGCTCGTCGAAGCTGCTGAACCAGTCCTCCCAGCCGATCTGCACCAGGCGGCTGCCCCCCTCGTCCTCTGCACCGGCGTTGAAATCGAAGCGCAGCACCCCCGGCCGCCCATCGTGGCGTGTCCCCGGCACGGTCGCTGGCGCCGCGCCGCGCTCCTCGGCCCACTTCTGGATAACCTCGTGGCTTCGTGTGGCGAGCGACTGCCCCGGCTTGTCGGCGCGCTCCTTGTGGTTGTGGATCCACTTCGCGTAGCGCACCGTGGTCTTGGAGAGCGAGTCGGCGTGCTCCTCGAGGAACTCGCGGTCTTCAGGGGTGGGTCAAGCCCTTGACACCCCCGAAGAAGAACTAATCCGCCACCACCAGGTAGATGCCGCCCACGAGCATGGCCAGGCCGAGCCAGCCGCGCCAGGTGTGCTGCTCCCCGAGGAAGAGCACGCCGAACACGAACACGAACGCGACGCTGAGGCGGTCGAGCGCCGCGACCCGGCTGGCGAGACCGCTGCGGAGCGCCGCGAAGTAGGCCAGCCAGGAGACCGCGCCGGAGAGCGCCGCCAGCACGATGTACACCCAGGCCCGTCGATCGATGCTGGTCTGGCCGCCCCAGAGCGACTGAAGCTGGCCGGTGGCCAGGGTGACCGCCACGAGCATCGCCGCCATGATGATCGAGCGCAGGGTGGTCGCCAGTGCCGAGGGCACCTTCTCCAGGCCGATGCTACCGAAGATCGCGACGCCCGCGGCGCTGACCGCCGCGAGCAGACCGAGCCCAATCCAGCCGAAGGACTGCGATAGACCCGACATGGTCCGCTCCTTTCTTGCGGGCCGCCTGCGCGACTCCGCGCAACAAGTATGCCAGCGCGCGTGCGTTCTATCTGCCGCCGTGGGGATATGGGCGGCGGTGTGGAGGAGGACGTTGGGAAGGGTTCCTGTATGATCCTCACGAGGCGGGTGTATAATTAAGCGGACGGTTGTCCGTTAGGTTCGAGTGTAGAAGACGCGCGTCCGGCTGTCAAGGAGCGACGGCGCGCGGCAGGCCGCTACGATGCGGCGGGAGCACCTCAATGACATCCTGGCACGCGAACGACGTCGAGGCGAACGGTATTCGGCTGCACTACACGCGCACGGGCGGGGACAAGCCGCCGGTGCTGCTGACGCACGGCTTCTCGGACGACGGCCTCTGTTGGACGCCGGTGGCGAAGGCGCTCGAGGCGGACTACGACGTGATTATGCTGGACGCGCGCGGCCACGGCCACTCCGACGGCCCCGAGGAGGGGTACAGCTCGGCGCACCACGCCGCTGACGTGGCGGGGGTGATCGCGGCGCTCGGCCTGCGCAGGCCCGCCGTGCTGGGGCACTCGATGGGAGCGGCCACGGCGCTGGCGCTGGCGAGCGGCTACCCGGAGCTGCCGGGCGCCATTCTGCTGGAGGACCCGCCGCAGTGGTGGGTGCCGCAGCCCGATGCGGAGGCCGGGCGCGACGCGTGGCGGCAGCGCATGTGGGCCTGGGTGGTGGCGCTCAAGCGCAAGACGCGCGAGGAGTTGGTCGCGCAGCAGCGCGCCGAGACGCCGGAGTGGTCCGAGGAGGAGCTGGGGCCGTGGGCCGACGCCAAGCTCCGCCTGAGCATCAACGTCATGAGCCGCACGCCGAACGTCGCGAGCGACGCGGGGCAGCTGGGGCGCATCGCCTGCCCGGCGCTGCTGATCACCTCGGACCCGGAGCGCGGCGGGCTGGTCACGCCCGAGGGGGCCACGGCGCTCCAGGCGCTGGTGCCGCAGCTGCAGGTGGCGCGGATCACAGAGGCCGGGCACAGCATCCGGCGTGACCAGCTCGGACGCTACCTCGAGGTGGTGCGCGGGTTCCTGGCCGAGCACGCGCGCTGATACACGGCGGGTGGTTGTAGGGAGGGGGCACGCCCTCCCTCGCCCGCGCCGCGAGACGTGTCCCGCGAGCTGCTTGTGCCGCCGTATCAGCCTGGCTCCCGCCGACCCTACACCGACGAAATCGTGCGGCTCACGCCGGCGCTGCCGGGTCTTCATCGAGGGCCGCGGGCCGCGGTACAATGGCGGACGCGCGCCCGAACGGACGACGCGGCACCCCACGTCTATCGCTGAACAGATCGAGGACCGTACGCCATGACACAGTTACGAGCGCTGCTGGTTGGCGCCGGCGGGATGGGCCGGACCTGGGCCAAGAACCTGAGCGCCTGCGCGGACACGACGATCGCGAGCTGGGTGGACATCCGGCCGGGGGCGGCGGCCCAGGCCGCGGGGGAGCTCGGGCTGGAGGTGCCGCACACCGGCGAGGACCTCGAGCGAGCGCTGGCGGAGGTGCGGCCGGACTTCGTGGTGGACGTGACGGTGCCTGAGGCGCACCATGACGTTACGCTGACAGCGCTAGCCGCCGGTGTGCCGGTGCTCGGCGAGAAGCCGATGGCGGCGAGCATGGAGCAGGCCCGCGCGATGGTCGCCGCGTCGGAGAAGGCCGGCACGCTGTACATGGTGAGCCAGAGCCGGCGCTACGACGGGCGCCTGCACGCCTACCGCCGCCTGATCGAGCAGCACGCCGGGCAGGTGGGCATCCTGAACGCCGACTTCTACATCGGCGTGCACTTCGGCGGCTTCCGCGACGAGATGGCGCACGTGCTGGTGCTGGACATGGCGATCCACACCTTCGATGCGGCGCGCTACCTGCTGGGAGACGCCGATCCGGTGGCGGTGTACTGCGAGGAGTTCAACCCCTCGTGGAGCTGGTACAGGGGGGACGCGAGCGCGGTGGCGATCTTCGAGATGGCCGGCGGGGCGCGCTTCACCTACCGCGGCAGCTGGTGCGCCGAGGGGCGCCACACCTCGTGGGAGTCGGAGTGGCGCGCCGTCGGGCCGCGCGGCACGGCCACCTGGGATGGCAAGGACGCGCTTGAGGCGGAGGCGGTGGCGGAGCGCGGCGGGTTCCACTCGACCTTCGCGCCCCACGTGGGTGAGGTGGAGCCAGATGTGCCGCACGGCATCGCCGGCTCGCTGCGCGACTTCGTGAACGCGCTGCGGACGGGGGCCACGCCGATGGGCGAGTGCCACGACAACATCAAGAGCCTGGCGATGGTCTTTGGGGCGATCGAGTCGGCCACCACCGGGCAGCGCGTGGCGATCCGGATGTAGCAGCCGACCGAGAGACGATCGAGGACGAAGGACCAGGGACGGTCGCAACAGGAACCAACGCGCCCCTACCGCATCTGGCGGCGGAAGGCGCCGGGGCTGAGGCGGAAGCGCTGGCGGAAGACGCGGCAGAAATGGTTGGCGTTGGCGAAGCCGCTGGCGCGGGCGATCGCCTCCACCGACTGGTCGGTGTGCACCAGGCGCCGCGCGGCCTCCTCGAGGCGCACCTGCTGGATGAAGTGCGCCGGCCCGAGCCCGGTGGCCTCCTTGAAGGTGTGGCTGAAGTGGCTGCGGCTCATGCCGTGGCGTGCCGCGACCTCGGCCACGCCAACCGGCCGCGCGAGTGATGCGAGCACGTAGCCGCGCACCGCCTCCAGCAGCCGCTCCCCCTCGCTCGGCGCTCCCCGGCCGCGCAGGGCGGCGCGCTCGTGCTCCCAGAGGAACTCGAACAGCGCGCGCTCGTGGGCGATCGAGTCGCGCGGGGTGGGCCGGCAGACGTGCTCGAGCAGGTCCACGGCGCGTAGCACCAGCGGGCTGCTCGGCTCGAGCGCCAGAATAGGCCCGCTCTCCTGCTGGCGGCGCGCCACCCGCTCCATGATGTACGGGTGGTGGACGATCACCCAGAGGAACGACCACCCGGAGGAGGCCGCGGGCAGGTAGTAGCTGTGCTCCGAGGGGATGATTGCTGTGAAGGCCGTGCCCGGGCGCTGGTGGTGCGCGGCGCCGCCGGACGCGTAGCAGCCCCAGCCGTCGAGCGTGTACTGGAACACCAGGTAGGGGTGGGCCGGATCGCCGCCGCGGCGCAGGCCGTCCCAGGCATACTGCGCCGGGGGGCGGCGCTCCTCGTAGCCGCCAAAGATCTGAAGCTCGGGCGCGTAGAGGGTCACCCGCGGCACGCGCGCGGCGGTCATCTGCTTCAGACGCTGGATGAGCTGTTCCATCGGCTCACAAAACGATCATTGGTCGGCAATCCTGACTATTGTAACGCATCCCCATAGCGTCTATTGTAGCGAACAAACGGATAGCCCCATTCCAACGGAGGAAGGCACACCCCTATGTCTATCAAGATCGCCATGATCGGCGCCGGCTCGATCGGCTTCACCCGCCGCCTGATGCGGGACATTCTTTCGGTGCCGGAGCTGGCTGATACCACCTTCGCGCTCACCGACATCTCCGAGCAGAACCTTGAGATGGTGGCGCAGCTCTGCCGGCGCGACATCTCCGCCAACCAGCTCCCGGCGCAGATCATCGCCACCACCGACCGCCGCGAGGCGCTGACCGACGCCGACTATGTGATCTGCATGATCCGGCAGGGCGGCCTGGCGGCGTTCCAGACCGACATCGACATCCCGCTGAAGTACGGCGTGGACCAGTGCGTGGGCGACACGATCTGCGCCGGCGGCATCATGTACGGCCAGCGCACGATCGCGGCGATGCTGGAGTTCTGCAAGGACATCCGCGAGGTCAGCAAGCCGGGCGCGCTGCTGCTGAACTACTCGAACCCGATGGCCATGAACACCTGGGCCTGCAATCAGTACGGCGGGGTGAGGACCATCGGCCTGTGCCACGGCGTGCAGGGCGCCCACTGGCAGATCACCAGCTGCATCGAGCACTGGGCGCGGCGCGAGGGCCTGCTTGCCGAGAACGAGGGCGACGCCAACCACAAGGACTACGCCTCGGGCAACGTCAATAAGCTGCACCGCCGCGAGGTGGATGTCATCTCCGCCGGCATCAATCACCAGACCTGGTTCGTGCATGTGCAGTGGCGCGGCGTGGACTTCATCAACGACGTGGGCAAGACGGTGACGCTGGGCGGCAAGCCGGTGACGGTACCGTCGCTGCTGGAGCTCTTTGAGCAGCACCCGGTCTTCCCCACCACCGAGAAGGTCCGCATCGACGTGCTGCGCCGCTTCGGCTACTACAGCACCGAGTCGAACGGCCACCTGAGCGAGTACCTGCCGTGGTACCGCAAGCGGACGGACGAGATCGAGCAGTGGATCGACCTGTCGAGCTGGATTAACGGCGAGACCGGCGGCTACCTGCGCGTCTGCACCGAGTCGCGCAACTGGTTCGAGACCGACTACCCGAACTGGCTGGCAGAGGTGCCGCCGCGCTTCACCCAGGAGACGCGCAGCGAGGAGCACGGCTCGTACATCATTGAGGCGCTGGAGACCGGGCGCGTGTACCGCGGCCACTTCAATGTGATCAATACGGGTCACATCACCAACCTGCCGGACGGCTGCGTGATCGAGATCCCCGGCTACGTGGACCGCACTGGCATCAACATGCCGGTGGTGGGCGACCTGCCGCTGGCCTGTGCGGCCACCTGCTCGGTGAGCGTGCGGGTGCAGCAGATGAGCGTAGAGGCGGCGGTGCGCGGCGACGTGACGCTGCTGAAGCAGGCCATGCTGCACGACCCGCTGGTGGGCGCCGTCTGCAACCCGGAGGAGGTCTGGCAGATGACGGACGAGATGCTGGTGGCGCAGGCGCAGTGGCTGCCGCAGTACGCGGGGCAGATCGCCGCCGCCTCGGAGCGCCTGGGTCGCGCCGAGGCGAACGGGACGCGCGTGCGGCTGCGCGAGACGGCCGGCGCGGTCCGCCTGCAGATCAAGTCCGTCGAGGAGATGGCGGAGAACGCGGCCAAGACCCGCGCGCTGGCGCAGGCCGCGGATAAGGGGAACATGACCAAGTCGCACTAGGGCTTCGGGAAGCTGCCAGAGGGCGGGTGTCGGAGAGGGGCTGCTCCCCCCGACACCCGCCCTCTGCGGTTGGGTACCTGGCCTTTGCCCTAGATCTGGTAGGCGGCGATGGTCTGCTGGCGCGACTGGGCCAGTGCGTGCAGATCCTGCGCCGCGCGCTCGGCCTGGCGCGTGCTGGCGAGCGCCTGGGCAGTCGCCTGCTGGATGGACTGCATGGCCTGCCCGACCTGCTCGACGGCGACCGTGGCCTGGTGCGCACCCTCCGCGATCTGCCCGCTCACGCCGCTCTCCACCTCGCGCCGCCTCGATCGCCGCGTTGAGCGCCAGCAGGTTCGACTGGTCTGCCAGCTCCGAGACCGTGGTCGTGATCGCCCCGATGGCCTGGGTCTGCTCGACTAGCGCCAGGATCGTCTGCGCGATGCTCTCGACCCGCGACCGGATCTGCCCCATGCTCTGGACCGTATCCTCGACTGCCTGCGCGCCGTGCTTGGCCGCCTGGAGTGCCCCCTGGCCGTCCTGCGCCACCTGCGCCACCTGCTTGACCTCGCCGGTCAGCCCGTGGAGGCTGGCGACCACGATGTTGAGCCCTTCACTGAGCTGCCCGAGCGTGCCGCTCTGCCCTACTGTCAGTCCCTGGGTGAGGTCGCCGCGCACAACGCGCTGCGCGAAGGCAAGGTACTCGGCCACGGTGTGCTCCAGCAGCTCGCGGCTGGCTATCTCCGCCTGGCGCAGCTCCTGCTCGGTCACGCGCACGGGCCTCGCTCTCGCGGCCGGTATGCAGGGCGGCCGTCATCTGGTTGAAGGCGTTGGCCAGCACGCCCAACTCATCGCAGCTCCGCACCTCGACGCGGGGGTGTGATCGGGCCTCGTACGAGTGTGGTGGGGAGGAACCAACGCGACAGAGCGGAGCCGCGATTTCGCAGCTCCGCTCTGTCTATTGGGTAGGGGCGTCCGGCAGCACGGAGGTCTACCTGGGCGCCCTGCCGGCGCGCTTACGCCTGGGCGTAGGCGCCGGTGGCGAGCACCGTGAACGACAGCGGCGGGAGGGTCAGGGTGACGCGGCCGCCCTGCACCGCGCCGGCCGGGAGGGCCTGCGGGACGATCGTGTTCGGCTGCTCGAAGGTGTTGACGGCCTTCGGGTCGGTGCCGGACATCTGGTAGCCGCCGAGCACCTGCGACGGGGCCGCGCCCTGCCAGACGACGTCGGTCGTGACCGGCTCGGAGCTGCGGTTGACGATGAACACCGAGCCGCGGTCCTGGGCGGCGTCGTAGCTGGCAGACACGTCGAGCACCGGCATCGGGCCGTACTTGGCCGTCTCGTAGAGCGGCGCTTTAGTGACCACGTCGAGTGAGTCGCCGTGGGCGTGCTGGCTGACGAGCGCGATCGGGTAGTGGGTCGTCTGCTTCAGCAGCTGGTTACCGCGGGTCGTGAGCGGTGAGATCGTGTTGACGATCTGGGCCACGCAGGCCATCTTCAGCACGTCGGCCTTGCGCAGGAAGACGTTGAGCCACTGCGCCACGACCAGCGCATCCTCAAGGTTGTAGAGTTCCTCGCTGAGCGGCGGGCCCTCCTGCCAGCCGCCGCGGCCGGTGGTGTTCTTGTACCAGACGTTCCACTCGTCGAGCGACAGGTAGACATTGTGGTTGCTGCGGCGGAGCGCCTTGACGTAGCGCAGCACGCCGGCCAGCGTGTCGATATGCTCCTCGAAGTGCGCCGCGTAGCTCAGGTAGCTGGCGGTGTCCTGCTCGTCGTTGCGGGCGTAGTAGTGCATCGACAGGTAGTCGACCTTGTCCCAGCACAGCTCGAGCGCCTGCCGGTCCCACTCGGGGTAGGTCGGCATCTTGGTGTTGGAGGAGCCCGCCAGGATCAGCTTGAGCGACGGGTCCTGCCACTTCATCATCTTGGCGGCCTCGCGGGCCTTCTTGCCGTAGTCGATCGCGTCGAGGTGGCCGATCTGCCAGGGGCCGTCCATCTCGTTGCCGAGGCACCACATCTCGACGCCGTAGGGGTCTGCGTGGCCGTTGGCGGCGCGCATGTCCGCGAACGAGGTGCCGACCGGCGCGTTGCAGTACTCGACGAGGTCGGCGGCGTCCTGGATGGTGCCGGTGCCGAGGTTGACGCCCATCATGGGCGCAGTGCCGAGGGAGCGGCAGAAGGTCATGAACTCATCGGTGCCAAACTGGTTGGTGTCCACCGACTGCCAGGCGAGCTCGCGGCGGCGGGGGCGCTTCTCCTTCGGGCCGACGCCGTCCTGCCAGCGGTAGCCGCTGAGGAAGTTGCCGCCGGGGTAGCGGATGGTGGTGTAGCCCACCTCCTTCAGCGCGGCGAGGACGTCGCTCCGCAGGCCGTTCTCGTCGGCGTGCTCGGAGCGCGGGTCGTAGATGCCGCCGTAGACGCAGCGGCCCATGTGCTCGGCGAAGCCGCCGAACAGCAGGCGCGAGATCGGGGCGACGGTGCGCTCGTTGTCGATCAGGACGCGGGCGTTGGGGGTGGTGGTCATTGTGTCGTTCCTTGTGTACGATTGGGGGGCTTGCTGATGCGTGCGAGAGACCTGTCACGCGAGCTGAAAGCGGCGCGTGGCGCGCGTGCTGGCATCTTGGTATGCTCGCATGACAGGTCTGGTTGGCTACGACAACACGATTGTCGCCACCGCGTGCGGCGGCAGCTCCACGGACCACGCGCCGGGGCCGTCGCTGTTGACGGCGAGGGCCGCGAGGGCGACGCGGTCGGGCTGGGCGGCGCTGTTGCCCGCTGCGGCCGAGTCCGCCGCCAGCAGCGTGCCGCTTGCCTGGCCGGGGGCGTCGCCGGCGCTGATGCGGACGCGCGCGGGGCTGCTGAGGTGGCGGTTGGTGACCGTCACCGCCAGTCCGGCGGCGGTGCGCGAGGCCGTGGCGCTCACTGCGGCCGAGCCATCCGGCAGGCTCGCGCCGTGGCCGACCTCGACGGGCAGCGCGGCGGCGCCGATGTGCGGCGCGTGCATCTGGAGGACGTGGTAGGTGGGCGTGAGCCACATGCGGGCGCCGTCGGTCATCACCGGGGCCTGGAGCACGTTGACGATCTGCGCCAGGTTGGCGAGCGTCAGGACGTTGCACTGGCGGTGGAAGCCCTCGAGCACGATGGCAGTGGCCACCGCGTCGCGCAGGGTGCCGGCCTGCTCGTAGGTGATCGGGTCGCGGCGGGCCACGTCGCCGGGGCCCCACGGGCGGGCCTCGGGGTGCCAGACGCCCCACTCGTCCAGGGCGATGCCGATGCGCCGCGCGCCGCCGGTCGCGTCGCGGATGATCGCCTCCGTGCGCTTGACGAAGTCCTCGGTCGAGCTCGCCTCGGCCAGGAGGGCGTAGTAGTCTGCCTCGCTGAAGTCGGTCTCGGGACCGCCGTGGGTCCAGTAGTGGTGGATCGAGAGGTGGTCGATCAGGCCCTGGTGCTTGCCGACGGTGGCGAGCAGCTCGACGTTCCACTCGTCGGTGTGGCCGCAGATCACCAGCTCGGCGCTCGGGTCGACGTGGCGCAGCATGGTGGCGTAGCGCACGTACTCGCGGGCGTAGGTGGCCGCCTCGTAGTTGCCGCCGCAGCCCCAGTTCTCGTTGCCGACGCCCCAGAGCTTGACGCCGAAGGGCTGGGGTGAGCCGTTGGCGGCGCGCTCGCGGCCGAGGGTGGTGGGGACGTGTGTGTTGCAGTACTCGAGCCAGTCGCACAGCTCCTGGGGCGTGCCGCTGCCGACGTTGCCGGCCAGGTAGGGCTCGGCGCCGAGCTGGGCGCACAGCCAGAGGAACTCGTGTGTGCCGAGGCTGTTGTCGTCCTCAACCTGGAGGCCACACGACATGCCGAGCCGCACCGGGCGCTCCGCGGCGGGGCCGATGCCGTCCCGCCAGTGGTAGTGATCCGCGTAGCAGCCACCCGGCCAGCGCAGGAGCGGCACCGGCAGCGCCTTCAGCGCGGCCAGGACGTCGCTGCGGAAGCCGCTCTGCTGCGGGATGTCCGTCCGGCTCGTGCCGACCCACAGGCCGTCGTAGCAGCAGCGGGCCAGGTGCTCGGCGAAGTGTCCGTACAGGCGCGGCGAGATCGTGCCGATCGGCGCGTCGGTGCGGATCGTCAGCGTTGCATCGATCACTGGAATTCCTTTTCCACTATGTTCGTGCGCCGGCGCGCACAAGCTAGGAGAAGAGAGACTGGTGTGCGAGGGGCCTCCCCTCGTGCTCCTGATGGAGAAGAGCGATTGGTGTGCGAGGGGCCTCCCCTCGCGCTCCCCGGTGTTGCGAACAGTGTACTAGAAAGATATCAGTATGTCTACTATTCGTCAAGTGTACTGTTCATGTATAATGGAGTCAAGTGTAGATGCAGGGCGGGTAGGAGTGCGCTATGACGAAGCAGCGGGTCAGCATGCGGGACGTCGCCCGGGCGGCGAACGTCTCGGTGTCGGCGGTGTCCCTGGTAGTGCGCGACAAGCCGGGGGTGGCGGCGGAGACTCGCGAGCGAGTGCAGCGCATCATGGATGAGCTCGGGTACACGGCGCCGGCCGCCGACGACGAGCATCCAATGGCGGTGGGCCTCCTGATCGAGCGCAGCTCTGTGCCGGTGATCCTCGACGTGTTCTACGGCGATATCATCCGCGGCATCCAGGCCGAGGCGCAGCGCCTGGGGTACCAGGTGCTGCTGCACATGTTCGACCGCCAGGCGGAGAGCATGGAGAGCCTGCGTGCGAGCCTCGAGGGCGAGGTGCGCGGCCTGCTGATCGCCAACGATGGCGACATCACGCCGGAGCTGGTGGTGCAGCTCGAGGCCATCGGTGCACCGCTGGTACTGGTGGAGAGCTACGTACCGGGCCACCGCCTGCCGTGCATTCTGGGGGACAACTTCACCGCCGGCTACACGGCGGCGCGACACCTGATCGACCTCGGCCACCGTGCGATCGCCGTGCTTCGCGGGCCGCGCAAGTACAGCAGTCTGAACGACCGGCTGAAGGGGTGCCTGGCTGCGATGGGCGAGGCCGGCATCCAGATCGCCCCCGAGCTGATGCCGAAGCCCGACGCGAGCCGCGCCTCGAAGGGGTACGCGCAGATGCGCGAGCTCCTGGCGCTCCCCGTCCGCCCCACGGCGGTGGTGGCGATCAGCGACAAGACGGCCCTGGGCGCGATGGAGGCTATCCGCGAGGCCGGTCTGTCCATCCCGCAGGACGTCGCGGTGGTGAGCATCGACGACGTGGGGGAGAGCGCCTTCGCGCGCCCGCCGCTCACGACGGTGCGCATTCCGAGGCTGGAGATGGGCACGCTGGCGATGCAGAAGCTCCACCGCCTGATGACGAGCGAGGCCGAGATCCCGGTCAAGAGCGTGGTCTACTGCGATCTGGTGGTGCGCGAGTCGTGTGGGGCGCGGGGTGCGTGAGTCCTCCGATCGCTCGGCACATGCGCTATACTAGCGCGGCAACGAGGCTTGAGCCACAGAGCGCACAGAGCACGCAGAGGGACGTCGCCGACCAGTCCGATCTCTGTCGACTCAGTGTTCTCTGTGGCTGACACCTCGGCCAGGAGTTTTCCTTTGCCCTCAATGGCAGCTTGAACACACCCAGGAGATCAGATGCCCCCCCAGCGCCTGCTTATCCCCGGCCCTGTCGACATGGACGATGAGGTGCTGAGCGCGCTCGGCAGCCAGGCCGTGCCGCACTACGGCCCGGCCTGGGCCGCGCAGTACCACGAGACGGCGGCCAACCTGCGCGCCCTGTTCCGCACCGGAGGCGACGTGTACACGCTGGTCGGCTCGGGCAGCACCGGGCTCGACGCGGCAGTGGGCAGCATGCTCGCCCCCGGCCAGCGGCTGGCGCTCGTGCGAAACGGCTACTTTGGCAACCACCTGCACGCGATCGCCGTCGCCAACGGCATCGAGGTGCTCTCGATCGAGGCGCCCTGGGGCCGCGCGGTGCGTCCGGAAGACGTGCGGGCGGCGCTCGACGCGGCGGAGCCGGTCCACGCGCTGGCCCTGGTGCACGCCGAGACCTCGACCGGCGCGCTCAACCCGGCGCGCGCGATCGCGGCGATCGGCAAGGAGCGCGGCCTGCCGGTGATCGTGGACGCGATCACCGCGCTGGGCGGCACCGAGCTGCGGGTGGACGAGTGGGGCATCGATATCTGCGTGTCGGCGCCGCAGAAGGCGCTCGCCGCCCCGGCCGGCATGGGGCTGGTGGCGGTGGCCCGCAGCGGCTGGGAGTACATGGACAGCCACCCGGTTGGGCCGCGCGGCTGGTACCAGGATCTGCGGACGTGGCGCACGTACGCCGCTCAGTCGCCTGACTTCCACCCGCAGCTAGCGACGGTGCCGACAGGGACGTTCGCGGCGCTCGCGCTGCAGACGCGCCGCATCCTGGCGCAGGGGGTGGACGCGTACATCGAGCGCCACGCGCGGGCCTCGCGCCGCTTCCGGGCAGGGGCGGCGGCTGCGGGGATCGAGCTGCTGGTGCCTGAGGCGGAGGCGACGCCGCAGGTGAGCGCTGTGGTGGTCCCGCAGGGGGTGGACTCGAACGTCGCCCTCGCGGCGCTGCGCGAGGAGCACGGCTTCCTGGCGGGTGGCGGCCTCGGCGAGCTGCGCGGGCGGATCATCCGCATTGGTCACATGGGCAAGGGCGCCTCGGACGAGTATGTGGATGCGGCGCTTGTGGCGCTGACGGACGTGCTGAGCGCTTAGTGCTGAGGGCTGAGGGCTGAGGGCTGAGGGCGCGATCGATGCAGGGCTGCGTCGATCGCGCCCTTGCTCATGCAGCGGCTCACGTACGCGGTTAGCGTTCGCCCGTCTGCTGAAGCGCCAGGACCACGTCCGCGAGCTTGTACGGCTTCTCCAGCATCACGCCCACACTCTCCGCCAGCACCGGCACCAGGGTCTGCGACGCGTGGCTGGGATCGACACAGGTGACGAGGGGGATCTGTGCGGTGGCTAGGTCTTCCTGGAGCAGATCCACCAGCGCCCAGCCGTGCCCCGCGCTCGTGAGCTGGAGGTCGCACAGGATGGCGTTCGGCTGCTCGGTGCGGATGCGCTCGAAGGCGTCCCGCCCCGGCGCTAGCGTCGTGATGGTGTAGTCCGGCTCGGGGAGGAGGGCGGCGATCAGGCCGAGGTCCTCGTCCGCCTCGTCCACTCAGCCCGAGTGTCCCGGCTCGAGCTCCGCCTGCTCATCGGAGGAGCCGGGGTGTCGCGTCCGACGTGCCGCAGAGGCGTGCGCGTAGCGCTGCATCAGCGGGGTCACCGAGACGCCGTGGACCAGGATCGAGACCGCGACGGTGGCGAGCGTGATGGCCGTGAGCTGAGTCGCGAGGGCCGGCTCGAGCCCGTGGGTGATGGCGTACATCAGGTAGTAGATCGAGCCGATCCCACGGATGCCGAACCACGACATCAGCGCGCGCTGTGCGGGCCGAGTTTCGGTCCCGAGCAGCGTCAGCCAGACGGCGAGCGGCCGGATGACGAGGAACAGCAGTGGGATGAACCAGACCGTGCCGGCGGGCGCCGCAGCCAGCAGCGGCACTAGCACGGCGCCGAGCACCACCACCATCGCCACCTCAAAGATGCGCTCGAGCTGCTCGTTGAAGCCCAGGATGGTCTGCGCCATGTAGGTGGTTGCCTGGCGCTCATCGGTCGCGGCGGCCGTCGCGGCCTCCTGATCGGACGTGACGGGGACCGTGGTGGGGCTCGTATCGCCGTTCTCCTCCAGCTCGATGTGGCGCAGCGCCAGGCCGGCCGCGAAGACCGCCAGGAAGCCGTAGACGTGCAGCACGTGGGCGACGCCGTAGGAGAGCGTGATCAGCCCGAGCGCCAGGAAGTCGTCCAGGCCCACCGCCTCGCGGTGCGTACGCCGCAGGTAAACCACCAGTCGCCCGACGAGCGTGCCCAGCCCCCAGCCGACAGCCAGCCCGCCCACCGCCGCGTAGACCAAGTCTACCGCGAACCAGCGCCAGCCGAACTCGCCGAGCTCGTGCAGCCCGAGCAGGCCGAGGCCGAGCATGACGAACGGGAAGGCGGTGCCGTCGTTCAGGCCCGCCTCGCCGGTGAGCCCGAAGCGCAGCCGGTCGCGGTCGTCCGGGCGCTCGACCTGCACGTCTGAGGCGAGGACCGGGTCGGTGGGAGCCAGGATGGCGCCGAGGAGCACGGCCGCGCCGAGCGAGAGCCCGAGCCCGAAGACGCCCGCCGCGGTGATGCACCCTACGGTGATCAGCATGGCGACGGTGGCGAGGCGCAGCGGGACGCGCCAGATGCCGTCGCGCAGGTGCGCGCGCAGCTTCAGGCCGGCGGCGAAGAGCGAGACCAGCACGGCCACCTCGGTGAGGCGCTCCAGCAGCCCCGCCTCTTCAATCGGGTTGAGCTGGAGAAGCCCCAGGCCCACTGGGCCGATGCCCACCCCGATGGCGAGGTAGAGCATCGAGGTGCTGAGCGGCAGACGCTTCAGCAGCGATCCCGCGACGGCCATGAGGATGAAGACGGCGCCGACGATGAGGTACCAGAGCATGGCAGCCATACGGGTGCTCTTCTAGGGCCGCACGGGCGGCAGCGAGCGGCGCCGCTGTGTGCAGCGGCGCCGTGACTGTGTCTTCGGGCAAATGCAAGATGTGTTCCCGAGAAGGGCAGAGGAGCGGCGCAGCCCGGCACGGCGCGTGCTGAACCCCGCTGGGGAAACATGAGCATGACGAGGAGCGAGGCACATGCTGCCGACCGTGACCTTGTTAGGGGCGCTGGGGCTGGCGCTCATCCACCTCTTCGCCCGGCGCCTGCGCTGGCTATCGTCGCTGCCCCGCAGTGTCTGGCTCTCCTTCGCGGGGGGCGTCTCGGTGGCCTACGTCTTCGTCCACCTGCTGCCGGACCTCGGCGAGTATCAGGAGGCCGTGGCGGAGACCGGCGTGCTGGCCTTCCTGGAGCACCACGTCTACCTCGTGGCGCTGCTAGGGCTGGCTGTGTTCTACGGCCTGGAGCGGACGGCGCTGCGCTCTCGCCGCGCGCGCAAGGACGCGGAGGGTGAGGACTCGACCAGCGCGGAGGTGTTCTGGCTGCACATCGCGTCGTTCGCGGCCTACAACGCGCTGATCGGCTACCTGCTGGTCCACCGCGAGGAGACGGAGTGGCTGGGCCTTGCGCTGTTTGTCATCGCGCTCGGCTTCCACTTCGTCGTCAACGACGTAGGCCTGCGCGAGCACCACAAGGAGAGCTACGACCGCGCCGGGCGCTGGCTGCTCGCGGCGGCTGTGCTGGTGGGATGGGCGGTGGCGCAGGTGGTGGCCTTCAGCCCGGCGACGGTGGCGCTGCTGTTCGCGTTTCTGGCCGGCGGGGTGCTGCTGAACGTGCTGAAGGAGGAGCTGCCGGAGGAGCGCGCCAGCCAGTTCTGGCCGTTCGCCGCCGGGGCCGCCGGCTACGCGGCGAAGCTGTTGCTGCTCGGAGACCGATGACCGACGACTGATGTCCGACGTCCGACGAGCGGCTACGCGCGCTGTAGCCGCTCGTCGGTCTGTTTCTGCGGGCTGGGCCGGATGTCAGGTGATGTCGATGCTCGGAAGCACGTCAACCCACAGGCCGAGCAGCGCGATCCCCAGCAGCAGCACGCCCGATAGGCGCTGGATGACCGGCTCACGCTGTGCAAACCAGCGCGTCAGGCGGCGGCCGGTGGTGGCTGCCACGAGCGAGAGCGCCACGAGCGGCCAGCCGAAGCCGAGCCCGAAGAGCAGGAAGTAGAGCAGCCCGTCGCCGAGGGCCGCGGCGTCCCCGGCGCCCAGCACGAAGGCGCTGATGATCAGCGGCCCGGTGCAGGGCAGCGTCATCGGGCCGAGCAGCACGCCGTAGAGGTAGGCCGTGGCGTAGGGGTTGCGGAGCACCGGCGCCCGCGCGCTTGTCAGCCGCTTGAAGGGGTTGCGCCCGAGCAGGAGCAGCACCCCGAGCACCAGCACGACGCCGTAGACCAGCGGGAGGAGCAGCGGCAGGATACCGGCTACCGACTGGCGCAGCGCGAAGAGCACCAGCCCCACCACCAGCATCAGGCTCAGCACACCTGCCAGCACGACTGCCCCGAGCCACCCCGCCCCGCGCCCCTCGCCCTCCCCGCCGCGCCCGGCGAGGAAGGCGATCAGGCCGGGGTAGAGCGGCAGCACGCACACGTTGCCGAGGATGGCCGCGTTGCCAAGCACGAAGGCCTCGAGGTACTCGCTCATCGCTAGGCCCCTCCGACCACGGCCCGCATGCGCTCGGCCACGTCCGTCGCCGAGCTCGCGCCGGTCATAAGCTCGCTGTAGCTGCCGTCGGGCGCAATAATGAAGTGCGGCGTCGAGGGCGGGTTGGTGATCGTGCGGCCGAACGTATCGACCAGGGCCTGGAGAAGCTCGGGTGAAGCCACCGCGAAGACCATGTCGAAGCCGTTGTCGGCGGCGTACTGCGCGAGCTGCTCAGGCGGCAGCGTTGTCTCCACGCTGAGCGCTACGACCACCGGCGACTGCTCCTTGAGCGTGTCTGAGGCCTCCTGGACGGCGGCGAGCTGCGCGCGGCACTTCGGACACCAGGTGGCCATCGGCTCGACGTACACCGCGCGGCCGGCGAAATCGGCCAGAGTGAAGCTCGCGCCGGTGCGTGCATCGGTGAGGGGGAGCGTCAGCCACGCCGCCTGCGCCATCGTGTCGGTCATCGTGTCGGCCATGGTGTCGGGTGTGGTGGCCATGGTGTCGGGGGTGGTGGCCACGGTGTCGGGGGTGGTGGCCAGGGTGTCAGCCATGGTGTCGGGGGTGGCGGCCATGGTGTCGGGGGTGGCGGCCAGGGTGTCAGCCATGGTGTCGGGCGTGTCGGCCATGGTGTCGGCCATGGTGTCGGTGGGCCCGGCTACCGCCTCTGTGGCCGGCTGGACCGCCGCGGGTGTCGTGGCCTGGGGGCTGCCGCAGGCTGTGACCAGTACCGCCACCATCAGCAGCGTGTAGCGCATCGCCAATCTCATTGTGTTGCTCCTTCTATCGCCGCCGCAGCCTGCGCCGGCGCTTGCTCCCATGCAACAACCATAGGGCGTAGAAGCAACGGGCCGCGAACGCGGAGCTTACAGATCTGGCGCGATCGCGTAA
Organism: Chloroflexota bacterium; assembly: GCA_039805565.1. Taxonomy (GTDB): domain Bacteria; phylum Chloroflexota; class Chloroflexia; order Chloroflexales; family Roseiflexaceae; genus CALJIC01. The sequence continues at coordinate 27,598 of JBDLTZ010000241.1, forward strand.
GATTGGCGTAACATACTCCTAACCCGGGCGTGCGAGCATAGGTTGAGCAGTGCGTAAGGGGGGGGTGATGGGCGAGCGACTGGTTCTGGTCGTCGAAGATGAGCCGACGATCGTCGAGGTGGTGGAGCGCTACCTGCAGCGCGATGGCTTTCGCACCGTGACCGCGGGCGACGGCGAAGCGGCGCTGGAGGCCGTGGCGCGCGAGCGACCCGACTTGCTGATCCTCGACGTGATGCTCCCCGGGCTCGACGGCCTGGAGATTCTGCGGCGGGTGCGGGCCGAGGGGGCGCTCCCGGTGGTGCTGCTCACCGCGCGCGGCGAGGAGATCGACCGCGTGCTCGGGCTCGAGCTCGGCGCGGACGACTACGTGACCAAGCCGTTCAGCCCGCGCGAGCTCGTGGCCAGGGTGAAGGCCGTGCTCAGACGTACCCAGGCTCCCCCCGCCCAGGGCGCCTCCACGCAGGCGGCTCCCCAGCTCGTCGCGGGGGACCTGCGGCTCGACCCGGCCGCGCGCACGGTGACTCTCGCCGGCGCGCCGATCCTGCTTACGGCGCGCGAGTTCGAGCTGCTGGCCTTCCTGATGCGGCACGCGAACCAGGTCTTCACGCGCGAGCAGCTGCTCGACCAGGTCTGGGGCTACACGTTCGCCGGCGACCTGAGCACGGTCACGGTGCATATCCGCAGGCTGCGCGAGAAGATCGAGCGCGACCCCGCCAGCCCCGCCCTGTTGCAGACAGTATGGGGCGTGGGCTACAAGCTGAGCACCGCACCGAGGACCGGAGGCACGACATGATGACGGAGCAGGGACACCGGGCCCGCCCGCGCGCCGTCGCCTTCCCGTGGGTGGCGTTCGGTCTGGCGATCTCCCTCGTGGGGCTGCTGGCCGTGCTCTGGCTGCGCGCCCCGGCCGAGGACCTGCGCTCGCTGGCGACCTCGCTGCTGATCACCGGCCTGATCTCAGTGGCGCTCGGCGTGGCGGGCATGCGCTGGCTGCGTCGCGGCAGGGTGCACATCTGGCTCCAGGTGACCCTCACCTACCTCTTCGGAGTCGCTGTGGCGCTGTGCAACATCTTTGTCACCGCCCAGCTCATGTTCATTTCGAGCCACGACTTGCCGCTGCTGGTGCTGCTGATCCTCTTCGCGGCGATCATCGCCACCGGCCTCGGCGCGGCCCTCTCGCACGTCTTCGCGCAGCGCGTCTCGGCGCTGCACCGGAGCGCGGCGGCGATCGCCACCGGTGACCTGACGGTGCGCGTGCCGGAGATGGGCCACGACGAGCTGGCCGCTCTGGCGCGCACCTTCAACCATATGGCCGACCAGCTGGCGGCGGGCGCGGCGGAGCGCGAGCGGCAGGAGCAGGCGCGGCGCGAGCTGGTGGCCGCCGTCTCGCATGATCTGCGGACCCCGCTGGCGTCGCTGCGTGCCATGACCGAGGCGCTGAGCGACGGAGTGGTGGATGACCAGGCGACGACGGCGCGCTACTACGACACAATGCAGGCTCAGATCGGCCAGCTGAACCAGCTGATCGAGGACCTCTTCAGCCTGTCGCGGCTGGACGCGGGCGCGCTCGAGCTCGACATGCAGCCGGTGGACCCCGAGCTGCTGATCGGCGATGTGCTGGCCGGGCACTCGCCGCAGGCTGCGGCGAAGGGGGTGCGGCTGGTGGCGCGGTCCGAGCCGGGTCTCGGGCCGGCCCTGCTGGCCCCGCAGCAGATCACCCGGGTGCTTGATAACCTGCTCTCGAACGCGCTGCGCCACACTCCGAGCGGGGGGTGCGTGACCGTAGGTGCCGCGGGGGTGCGGGGGACCGAGCTGCTCGCCTTCGAGGTGGCCGATACCGGCGAAGGGATCGCGGCGGAGGATCTCCCGCACGTCTTCGAGCGCTTCTACCGCGGCGACAAGTCGCGCTCGCGGGTCAGCGGCGGCGCCGGGCTGGGGCTGGCCATTGCCCGCGGCATCGTCGAGGAGCACGGCGGCGCGATCGACATCGAGAGCGCGGCGGGGCAGGGGACGCGGGTGCGCTTCACGGTGCGGCGAGCGGATACGAGCTGAGCGCCGACGCCCTTACTCCACATTGCCCTCGACGCGCACCCACGGGCTCGTCACCTCGACGCGCCCGGTGTTGTCGGCCACGAGCCAGAGCGGGGCCTGCCCCGGCGGGAGGGCGCGGCGCTCCGCGTTCGGCGGGGGGAGCTTGTTGCGCGGGCCGATGAACACTCCGGCGCGGTAGCGCTCGGTGTGGTTGTGGCGCACGATCGCCCGCCGCCCGAGCTGCCCCTCCACGTGGATGCCGTTGACATCCATGTTCTGGGTGGCCTCGTTCGCCTCGCGCTCCACGCGGCTCCCCTCCACCAGGAGGCTCTCGCAGCTCCCGACGAACACGCCGAACCCGCTGCGGTTGACCGACGGGGCAATCCGCGAGGTGATGGTGACGCCGTCGATGTGGACCGTGCCCACGCCGGGGCGCTCGCGCTCGCCCTCGGCGACCTGCGCGACGCTGATGCCCTGCAGCGCGTCCACGATCGTGCATCCGCGCACCCGCATCTCCTCGGCCACCGCGCTCGTCACCGCGATGCCCTGGAACAGCGCCGCCGTGTCCCCCTTGATCAGGCGCTCGAAGTAGGGCACGAAGGTGGAGATCGTATCCGGCTTCAGCAGCAGCGCGTCGACCGACTCGGCCAGGTACGCCTCGGCGCCGGGCAGGTCGGTCACGCGCTGGTGGGGGAAGCGCTCGCGCAACTGCTCGAAGAACTTGATCTCGATCAGGCGCGGGTCCACCCGCATGGTGACGACGACGCGGCCGAGCGGCAGGGCGAAGCGGTTGCTCCCGGTCGCGTCGCCGAGCTGCACGTCGGAGTAGAGCACTCGGCGCAGCTCGGCCCGCAGCTCGCGGTTCTCGGCCAGGCCGCTTGGCGCCCGCATCAGATCGGTGCGGCCGTCCACGCACCGGACGACGACGTTGTCAACGTGGAGCCGAGCGCAGCCGGTGACCCTGGCCCCGATCTGGTTGTGCCCGACGAGCAGCTGCGCGTTTCGCAGCTCGACGAGCCCGAGGCCGTCCCGCATGCTCACGCGCTTGGTGCCGTTCATGACATGCAGGCAGGCCGCGGCGGTGAGCGTTGCGGCGGCGCAGCGCAGCGTGACCGACTCCAGTGTCACGCTGCCGCAGCTCTCGCATGTCACCGCGCCCGCCACCTGGTTGTCGCGCATCTCGGCATGGAGCGCCTCCACCTCCATGTGCGCGATGCTCACCGACGCGCAGCCGCGGAAGGCCAGGGCGCACTCCGCGCGGGCGACGATGCGGGTGCCCGGGCCGATGCCGTGGAGCCGCAGGTGCCCCTTGCCCTCCACCATCACCATCTCGTCCAGCTCGTAGGCGCCCGCGGCGAAGCAGATCTCGGCGTCGGCGCCGGCCGGCACGCGCTGGAAGACCTCGGCCCAGCTCGCGCCGGGGCGGACGGTCAGCGCGCAGGTGCCGCCGCCCCCCTCGCGGGCGCAGAGCTGCTCGATCGCATCCTGCACGGTCTCGGTGTCGGGCAGGTTGCAGGCGCTGTTGTCGAAGCGCACGTCGTCGGCGGTGATCCGGGTGAGCGGCGGGAAGATGGCGCGGCAGTCGAGCAGCAGCTGCGGCCCCTCGCGCCCCGCGACCAGCAGGCCCAGGCGGGCGTAGTGGCGGCGCACGCCGAAGGGCGGCTGCGGCCCGTCCGGGAAGTCGACCGTGCCGGTGACGGCGCGGGCGGCGAACTGCCAGTAGTCCCCCGGCCGGTAGGTGCCGTCGGCGAATTGCAGCTCCACGCCGCTCTCAAGCCGCACCGGCACGTCGCCTGTGTTCATCGGCAGGGCGGCGCCGCTCTCCTGGTCCCACTTCCGTAGCCGTGGGCGGCGGTCGAGGTTGACCGTCAGCGCGCCGTCGAGCGTGATCCTTCCCAGGTTGACGTCGGCAGCGGTCACGCGGCGCAGCTGACCGGGGAGCCCCTTCAGCTCGACGCCGTCGTCCACGTGCTCCACCAGGTCGCCGACGTGGATGCCGAGGTAGTCGTCGCGCTGCACGCTGTCGACGTCGAAGACGGTGCCGCTGGCCGTGCCGCTCTCCGCGCTGCCCACGGCGGTGATGCGCGCCACGACGGAGCCGTTGTCGCGCGACCACTTGAAGGTCGCGCCGCTGCGGCCGCCCCCCTCGGGCACGCTGTGGACCTCCACGATGTAGAGCTGGTTCTCGCCGCGGGTGTAGCCGCCTCCGAGCGGGACATCGCACGGGTCGGTCGGGTCGGCGACGGCGATTGTCGTGACGGTCAGAGCGCCGGTCGACAGCTTCGTCAGCTCCTCCCACTCGGGGAAGGGCGCGTGGCAGTCGAGGCCGAGCTGGGCGGCCGCGCGCTGGTGCCGGCGGCGCAGGCGGCGGAGCAGTGTCAGCAGCGCGGCGCGCTCGCTGGGGCTGGTGGTCTTGCCGAGCTTGGCCTCCACCTCGGCGACCGCGCCGGAGTGCTCCGCCAGTATGGCGAGCTGGCTGTCGCTCAGCTTCACGGAGGGCAGCGGGAGCACTTTCACCTGCCACACGGTCTGGAGGCGGGTGGTGGTGTCCACGCCGCTGAGGGCCGAGTCGCGCATCGCGTCGTGGTTCTGGAAGGTCAGGTGGCGCCGGAACACCTCCAGGTAGACGAGGCCGGCCTGGGCGTTGTCGAGCAGCCCTTTCAGACCGGGCGGGTCGGGCAGGTCGGGCTGTGCGCTGTAGCTGACGGGCGCCTCGTTCTCGCAGAGGATGCCGTCAACGTAGTAGCGGCCTGCCCCAATGGTGAGCTGACCCTTGCTCGTCAGCGAGAGTGCGAAGCCGGGCTTCTCCTGTGGCGCGCCGCTCGGGCCGATCACGTCGGCGGCCTCGGTCTCGATGCGGTAGGCGGCGATCTCCTGGGCCTCGTTCTCGTCCGCGTCGGTGGTGGGACGGCCCTGCTGCCAGCGGACGCCGCTGTAGTGGCGCTTGCGGTCGAATGTGATTCTGCTGAAGTCGCCCTTCATCTGTTTTCTCCGTCAGCTGGCGTAGAAGATGCCCGGCTCCATGCCGAAGCGCAGGAACTCGTCCAGCCGCGTGCGTAGGTCGGACTCGCGCTGGGGCTGGAACAGGTCGTGGAAGACCCCCATCTCGCTCTCGTCGTCGGCGCCGCGCCGGATCGCCTCGTCGCAGGAGGTGGCGAGCTGGCAGTAGCCGGGCGCCCCGAAGCGCAGCGAGGTGAAGCGGGCCGCGGCGGACGTGCAGCGGTGGCGGCGGGGGACGCGCGAGCCCTCGGGCACGGCGCTGAAGCGCACGCACCCCTCCTGGGTGCGCTCCGAGCGGACTGGCAGCTCGCCGCCCGCCCCGGCCGCCACGAAGATCGCGTTCGAGGCGTGCTCGAGCAGCCGGGTATGGACTCGCCCGATCAGCGTGCTGCCCTCGACCACCAGCGCCCCCCCCGGCTCGCCGTCGCCGCCGAAGACCGGCAGCGCCGGGTCGTCGGCGTCGATGATGCTGTGGCGCACGGTCATGCGCGCGCCGTTTGCCGCCCGGATCGGCCCGCTGATGCAGCTCTCGAGCGCGACCTCCGCGCCGGCAGCCGTGATGACCAGTGATGGCTCGCCGGGGCGCGCGGCCGTCCCCTCGCGGGTGCGCTCGATGCCTGGCACTAGCGTGCAGTGGCGCAGCGTGACGGTCTTCGGCGCGCCCGTGATCCGCAGCGCCCCACCCAGGAGCACCAGCCCGTCCAGCGCCAGCTCCGCGCCCGCCGCCGCGTCGATCGTCAGGTCGCCCCCCGTCAGGCGCAGCGTGGGGCGCTGGCCGTTGCGCGCGCGAATCTCCACCCTCGCATCGTCGGCGATCATCAGGTTTGGCGTGCTCGTCGCCAGCTCGTAGGTGCGGCTGTCGGCGAACTCCAGGACCCCCCCGCCGGCCACTGTGTCGAGCGCGGCCTGCACGTCGGGCGACGACGCGCTCACGGTCTCCGTCGCGGCCGCGGCGATCTCCGCGCCGCGCTCGTAGGCCCCACCGCCGATCGTGTCGCTGAACCCGTGGCGGTAGCTGACGACGACATCCGTCGGGACCGGGTTGTTCGTTGGCGTCGCGATTCGCCCTAGCACTGGGTCAACGCCGTAGTGGTCGGCGGAGGCGTGAGCCCATCCACCCGCGCCGGGGTCGTCGCTCAGGTCGCAGGAGCGCACGTCGGCGGCGGGCACCGGAACGCCGTCCACCGTCAGGAGCAGCGCGCTGTTCGGCCCGTAGAGTCCGGGCAGGCCGTGCCGGAGCGCCAGCCGGGTGAGCGGGAGCGGCACGTGCTCGGGGCCGGCGAACTGCGTCATTGCCGTCTCCGCGATCGGGTTGCTGTAGAGTGGCGAGTCGATCCCGAGCGGGCTGAAGGTGTAGCGGCGGTCGTCCACCCTGCCGGCCGAGACGCCGACCAGCGGGAGCGACTGGATGCGGAAAAGGAAGATGCCGATGTTCTGGAAGTTGTAGCACCCGCGCGCGCTGGCGATGCGCCGCACCTCCACCGTGCGCGCGGCGCGCTCGAACGGTCCGGCGATTCGCTCCAGCGCCAGCTCGTCGCGCATATCGACGGTATACAGGTTCTCGGGGCGGGCGTGGTTCATCCACTGGGTCTGCGCGAGGCGCAGGAAGAACTCGACCGCCACGGCCGGGTAGCCGGTGACGGCCCGCGCGGTCTGCTCCAGCGCGGCCAGGGTCCCCTTGCGGCGGCGCAGCCCCAGGGTGTCGGCCACGTCGGCGCGCCCGCCGGCCACCCCGGGCGCCCTGCCGTGCAGCGGCCGCGCGCCGATCAGGTCGCCGATGTAGGGCACCACCCACTCGGCGCAGGTCTCGATGAACAGGTTGTCGTAGGCCTGCTCCAGCCCCTCCTGCACCACCGTAACCTGCTCGGCCACCACGGCGATCAGCTCGCGCAGCGGGTAGCCGCGCTCGGCGTCGCGCAGGCGGTAGACGGCGGGTAGGAGCTCGTACATGCGCGCGGCGACCGCGCCGGCATCTGTGTTCATGCGTTCACCACTGTGAGCTGGACCGGCCGCGGGTCGAGGATCAGCAGCTCGGCGGCCTGGACGTCGCGGCGGCTCGCGTGCGGCGCGGGGCTTGCCGCCGCCAGCACGCTCTGGCGCGACTTCGGCGCGCTCGGGTTGAGCGGGTCGCTGCGGAAGAGAGAGATCAGGTTCACGAACACCACCCCCGGCACCTGCTGCATCGTCACGATCACCTCGACCTCGGTCACCCCCTGGCCGAGCCGCCGCGCCGCGAAGCCGAAGCGCTCCGCCAGGGCCGTGCGCACCGCCTCGGCCACCTCGTCCGGCAGGTAGGCCGGGTCCACGCCTAGCGTCGCCTCTATCTGGAAGAAGGCCGCCCGGTACGGCTTGACGACCAGATCGACGAACGGGTCGCCCCCCTGCCGCATCGCCGCAATCAGGTTGGTGAAGGCCGGGCTCGTCTCGGGGACTGTCCCGGTCTCGCCCGCCACCGTGACGAAGACCCCGCGTCTGGCGCCGTCGGCGGTGGGGGTGGCGAGCGCCTTGGAGAAGCCGGCGAAGGCGCGGGCGAAGTCCTCGTAGTCGCGCAGCGAGACCAGGCGGTCGAGCGTGAGGACGGTGAGCGGGCCGTTGGCGCGCAGGTCGTCGAGCGACTCGCGGTCCTCGGCGCCGGTGGGCGGGAGCAGGTTGGTCACGCTGCGCACCCCGAGCGGGCGCACCGCCAGCATGCTGAGCTGGTTGGCCTTGAGCATCCCCGGCAGGCCGATGCCGATGCGGTAGATGGCGCGGACGTTCTCCTGGCCGCTGGGGATTGGCGCGTTGAACTGCACCCTGGTCTGGCCGCTGTCCTCGTGCCGCACCACGTAGACCCGCTCGTCGGGGGCGCGCCCGTGGAGCGAGGGGACTTCATCCCAGCGCACGTCGTTGACGCGCACCTCCAGCGTGGAGCGGGCGCCGGTCGGGGTCTCGGCGCTGATGTAGGTGAGCGGCCCCTGTTTGAGCGCGAAGGTCTGGAAGCGCGTCGCCCCATCGCCGCCGCCCAGGGTCTCGGCCTTGCTCTCGCCGTGGGTGGCCGCGGCCACGTTGGCGTTGACCGTGACCGTCTCGGGGTGGTAGGTGGCGGCGAGCGGCTGGGCGAAGACCAGCACGGTGAAGAGGCGCCCGGCCTCGAGCGTGCCGTCGGCCAGGACCTCGTCCAGCACGCAGACCTCGCTGCCCATCACGCCGGCCAGGTCGGTGCGCTCGCCGCTCAGCACCACCGTCTGGCTCTTCACCAGGCCGGGGTAGTACTTGTCGAGCACGAGCCGGCTGCCCTGCACGTCCCCGCCGAGCGACACCATCGCTAGGGGCAGCTGGTCGCTCTGCCCGAGCACGGTTGTCTGCCGCATGCCGAAGGCGCTCAGCCCCTCGTCGTCGCTCAGCTGGAGGTGCGAGAGCTTGACGGACAGGGTGTAGTCGTTGCGGGTCAGCTCCTGGTTCTTCAGGACGCGGTAGGCGCGGGCGGCGTCGTCGGGGCTCTCGAGCACCACCCAGCTCCCCTCGGTTATCATCGGGTAGGTGTTGTCGAGGTCGATCGTGTCGGACGTGCCCGACGACCCGGTGACGGTGAGCAGGTCCCAGCTGTCGGGGTACTGCCACTTGCTCTTATCGGTTTCGGGGCTGCCGGAGCTGGCGAGCACCCGCCCGGTGACCTGGCGCTCCTGGCCCTGCACGATCTGCGGCAGGCTGGCCCAGCTCGGGGCGTTGTGGCCGAAGATCGCGGCGCGCGTCCGCAGGGCGTAGACGCCGATCTCGGCGGGCGGCGGGGGCGGTGCGCTGTTGGCGGCGGCGGCGAAGTCGAGCAGCGACCAGCTGGCGGTCAGCCTGAGCACTTCGACGTCGCTGCTGCTGTAGACGTTTCCGGTGAACAGGGTGCTGAAGGTGGTGTCGTTCAGGGTGCCGTAGCTGAAGGTGGTCACGATGGGGGTCAGGTGGCCGAGGGCGGCCGAGGGCTGCGGTGCGTCGGCCAGCTCCAGGCGCGTGACGCCCGCCGCGGGGTACTGCACCACACGCTGCACGCGCTTCACCGCCGTCGTGTCCTCGGCCGCCACGATCAGCACGCTGTCGCCGCGGCGCAGGCCGCTCTCGATCCCCTGCACCACCGCCATCTGCATCTCGGTGGTCACGGCCTGCGGGGCGCGGGTGCGAGCGCGCATGCTGTTCCAGGCCGCGCGCGCGGTGATCTCGACGCTGGTCTCGAAGAACTGCGGCAGCTCCTCCTTGCCGGGGATGCTCATCACGCGCGTGCCGGCCGGGATGCTGGTCTGCTCGGGCGTGCCGGGGGTGTCCTCGATGGTGAAGGCCAGGTACGCACCGGCCGCCACGCCGGGGCGCGGTTCATAGCCGATCAGGCGGGCGAGCTGCACCAGCGAGAGGCGCTCGCGGGCGGTGCGGAGGTAGGCCTCGTTGGCGTAGCGCTCGGTGTAGAAGGTCAGCCCGTCGTCCACAGCGGCGAAGGCGTCCAGCAGTGCGATCGTTAGGTCGCGCGGGTCGCGCGTGTCGAGCCGGCGCAGCGCGGGGTACTCAGCGCTAGAGAGCCGCGCCAGCATCGACTTGAGGAAGCGGCCGTGGGTGCCGAGCCGCAGCGCGATCTGCTCCAGGCCGGGCCGGTTCTCGGCCCGCACCGGCGTCTCCTGCGAGGTGCCCGCGCAGGCGCCGCAGTCGTCGAGGCCGCGGATCGAGGGGTCGAGGGAGTTCGGCATCGGCTACTTGCCCCCCTTCATCTTCAGGCGGAATACGCCGCGCTTGGGGAAGCTCGGGTTGTTCTCCAGCTGCGCGATCTCGAGCCGGCCGAAGTCCAGCCGGCCCTGGGACAGCCCGCTCGTCTCGGGGTGGTCCTGCACCTGGAAGCGCGTCACCTGGGCCGACTGTACCCCCGCCACGGCGCTCACCGCCGCATAGATCCGGCTGAGGTAGACCGGCTGGCCGAAGGTGAAGCTGTCCGGGTGGAAGATGCCGCGCGTGCCGTCCGGCAGGGTGCGGGCGCTGAAGACCGCCAGCAGGGCCTGACGCACCGCGGCGCGGAAGTACTCGGGCGCGACGCAGACCTGGAGCTCGATCTCAAGCGGCACGTAGGTCGGGCCGTCCACCTCCAGGTCGTAGCCCATCATGCGGAAGGCGTGCATGTGAGCGCGCAGGTCGCGCTCGAACGCGGGGGTGACGGGCGCGCCGCCGAGTCGGTCCACCGTCAGGAAGACCGTGTACCAGCTGCCGGTCCAGCGGATGGTGGCCGCGGCCCGCTGGACGCCCGGGAAGCGCAGCGCCACGGCCTCGTAGTCGGCGGGGGTGACGGCGCGCTCCTGGGTGCGGAAGGCCTGCGGGGCGCTCTGGCGTACCTCCTCGATTGTCTCGGGGGCGGCCCCGCCCGCGCCGGGGAGCGGGTTGCGCGCGCCCACCACGGCGGTCTGCCCGCTGACCACGATTGCCAGCGCGTCGCGGCCGATGTTGCCGGTCAGCCCCGCGCCGACGCGGTAGCGGGCGAAGAAGGCGTCGCCTGCGTTCGGACGGCGGCCGCTCTCGTCGTCGCCGAAGCGCACGTGCGCCGCGCCGTCACTCTCCACCTCCAGCACGAACGCCGGCTCGTCGGCGGGGCTGCCGAGCAGGTCGCGCTGCGGGCGCCAGACCTCGCCGGCGAAGGACGGGTCGAGCGCCAGCTCAACGGCGGGGAGCGCGTCCGAGGGGCTGAGCCTGGTCGCCCAGCTCGCCGGGCGCGCGAGCGCCTCGCCGTGGTCGTAGGGGACGCGCTGGGCCACGTGCGGCTCGCGCAGCCGGGGGCGGAAGCGCGGCGGGACGGCGTCTGGCGTGCCCGGCTCGCAGCGCACCCCGGCGGCGACGTAGGTCAGCGTGCTTGCAGGCACCGCGCCGAGCTCCTCCACCGGCAGGAGGCGCCCGTGGGCCGCCAGCACGATATTGCCGCGCGCCACGCTGATAGCGCCGCCGCATGGCGCGCCCGGGACGTCCGGCACGTCGGCGGTGAGGCAGAGCGGGCCGGGCAGGGCGTCCTCGGGGTGCCAGCGGATCGCGGTGATGTCGGTCTCGGTCAGGTTGTCGCGCTGGGTCGCGTCCACCGCGGTCAGGCGCACAGCGTAGCGCCGCGCGGGGTCGGCGTCGGCCGGGTCGCCGGTGATGGCGCCGCGCACCTCCTCGAAGACCAGCACATCACCGGCGCGCAGGTCGGGCAGGTGGCCGAGCAGCGTGGCCCTGGTAGCGCCGCGCGGCAGCGCGCAGCGGCCGTCGCCCCAGGTGTAGAAGCAGATCGTCTCGTGGGCGGCGTACAGCGCGGCGGCGTGGAGCGTCTCGAAGACCTCAGGGCCGGCCGCCAGCGCGTCGCGGTGGGGCTGACTATTCGCCAGGATACGCCCCGGCACGCCCGGCACTCTGGTGAGCAGCGGCGTGCCGGCGGAGAGCGGGATCGGTCCGGCCACCCCCTGGTCCACCAGGATCTGTGTCCAGACGCGCGCTGCGCAGCCGTCGTGCATGCGGTAGTCCACCAGGCGGGCGTGGCGGCGCACGGAGACGCGGCTGCGGGCGGTGAAGAGGTAGGCCTCGGTGCTGATCGCGTCGAGCTGGTAGTGCTGGTAGTCGGCCACGTAGGCCTTCAGGTCCACCAGCGCGTGCATCAGGTCGGCCAGGTGGTCCTCGCGCCACTCCGGCGAGAGCAGCCGGATGCGGTCGAGCATCAGCTGCCGCAGCGAGGTAAAGTCGCGCGCCAGGTAGTCGAGCTGCGGCTCGGCGATCGGCTCGGGCGGGCAGCCGGTGCCGTCGTCGCAGTCGAAGTCAGTGGGGCAGCTCGCCTTGAACGAGAAGTCCACCGCCGAGAGCAGCCGGTCGTAGCCGGCGGGCGGGCCGTCGGCGGTGGCGGTGGCGACCAGGCGCAGCGTGTAGGCGCCGAAGTCGCCCGGCTGGTCCACCTCGACGGTGAGCAGCGGGCCGGCGGCGGTGACGCCCAGCACGCGGATGTCGCGGATCACGTCGCCGCCCTCGACCCGCAGGTTGTCGGCGGTGAGCGGCGCGGCGGGCGGCTTGAGCAGCGTCAGCAGCAGGAAGCGCTGGCGGTCGGCGAGCGGCTGCGCGGGGTCGTCGCGCACCTCAAGGAAGTCGATCCCGTTGATCGTCGCGTGGGCCCGCACCAGGTCGCGGCGGCTCTCGTCGCAGCAGAAGAGCGTGGTCATGACGGCACCGCCTGCGTGAACTGGTCGACGCGGCGCTGCTGGGTGCGCCGCACGACGTAGCGCACCGTCACGCGCAGCAGCGACTCCTCGCTCTCCACGGCCACCGCCTCGACCATGATCAGGTCGCCGAGCCAGCGCTGCAGCGCGCCCTGGACGAGGAACTGCGTGGCGGTGGCGAGCTCGTCGCTGGCGGGCGCGAAGAGGAGCTGGAGCAGGCCGCTGCCGAGCTCGGGGCGGTTCACGCGCTCGCCGGGCGAGGTGAAGAGCACCTGCATGATCAGGTCGCGGAGGTGGTCGTCGTCCCTCGCGGTCGCCGTCTGGCCGCGCGGGTCGAACTGGTAGGGGAAGTCGATATTGACGCTCATCAGGTCCCCCTCACGCGCGGCTGGGCCTGCGCCACGGTGGGCGCGCCCTGCGGGATCTGCTCGGCGCTCAGGCAGATCCCTGAGCTGGTCTGGAGGATCACCGGCTGGCCGCCGACGCGCACGCGGGTGGCGGGGGCGACCCACTGGATCTTCACGCATGGCTGCGGCTTGGTGCCCGCGCCCACCGGCACCTGGAACGGGCAGCCCGCCACGGTGAACTGGTCGTTGAGCACGGCCGCGGGCGAGCCGGCGATCATCACGCGCGTGTTGCTCGAGATGATCGCAACCTGCGCGCCGTGCTGGCAGATCGCGCTGCTGCTGGTCGTCACGATGAAGCCGGGCATGGCTACGTCACCTCCAGTGCGCCGTTGTTGATCGACACCTGCGGGCCGCTGAGCTTGACGCTAGCGCCCTGGCCGGTGGTGAGCTCGACCCCGCCGGCCGTGATGGTGATCTTCATCCCGAGGGTCGTCTCGATCGTGATCCCGCCGGCGCCCGGCAGGTCGTTGATCGTGATCGTGCCGGCGTCGGTCTTGATGACCTTCATCTCGGCGAGCGCGGGCGCGGCGGGAACCTCGCCCGCGCCCCAGAAGCAGCCGCCGACGATCGGGTAGTTCGGGTCGCCACCCTCGAACTCGACCCAGACGTTGGCGCCGACCGGCGGGACCATGAAGAAGCCGACCCCGCGCCCGGCGTAGGGTGTGCTCGGCATGGCCCAGCTCATGCGCCCGTCCCCGAGCACCGCCGGGCAGGAGACCTGCACCCGGCCCTGCTGGAGGGGGTCGATGTTGTTCTCGACCTTGCCGCGGTACTTGCCGTAGTAGGTCTGGCGTGCGGTCATGGCACCACCACCGCGACGGTCGAGCCCGTCCCCTCGCGCGTCAGCGTGAACTTCTGCGTATACTCCCCCTGCCTGATGGCGTGCGTGACCTTTTTGACATAGTAGAGGCCGTCGTAGCTGAAGCCGACGCCGCGCAGACCGACGAGGCTGCGGGCCATGAGCGGCAGGCCGTACTTGGCGGCGTTCAGCTCCCCCTCGACTTTGACCACGTCGAGCGACTGGTCGGTGCGGGCCTGGGCCTCGCCCATGGCCTGGGCCGCGCTCTGGCCGCTGCGCCCGCCGAAGGTCTCGGTACGGGTGAGCAGCCGGTCGAGCAGCGGGTTGTTGAGCGCCAGCGGCGGGCGGGTGGTGAGGAAGCTGAGCACCGGGACGCGTTGGTTGGTGGCGCGGTCCTGCACGCTGCCCCGGACGGTGGCGGCGTCGGCGGGGGTGCGCTCGATCTGGATCGATTCGACGTTCGTCTCCGGCCCCATGTCCACCGTGAGGGCGCGCTGCGGGACGCCGACGCGGATGGGCGGCCCCCAGTAGGCGACGTTGACGCCGATCGCCGGGCCGGGCAGCACGTAGAAGGTGTAGGCGTGGCGCCCGGCGATCTCGGTCAGGTAGGCCAGATCGGTGGCGCGCTGCACCGGCGTGCGCTCAACGGGCAGCGGCACGTCGAATGAGATCGGCGGGATGACCAGCGGGATCAGGCCGTACTGGGCGTAGCTCAGGATGATCTTGGTGGCGATCACGTTGTCGGGCTGGGCGGGGTGCTCGGCGTTCTTCTCCTCCAGGTCCAGCATGATCGACACGTCCTCCCCGGTGAGGGTCAGCGAGGCCGGGCTGCCGCCGGGGGCGCCGGGCTGGAGCTGCTGGTTGGTGATGATGCCATCCATGAGCACCAGCGGCACGGCGCCGAAGGTCGCGCTGATGATCACGCGGTGGCCGGCGCGGAACTGCGGGCTGGCGAACAGCATATAGTCCAGGAAGTCGGTCTTGCTGCGGGCGGCCTTGAAAACGAGCTGGAACCCCGAGCGGCCCTCATCGCTGTGGCTCACCTCGACGCTCTCCAGCAGGGCGAGGGCCGGCTCCGGCACGGGGAGCGGCACGGTCGGGCCGATCAGCAGGGTCAGGTGGAGGCCAAGCAGGCTCATGGCAATCTCGCTGAATGGCGCGGGCGACACGTTCGAGAGAGTCGGCGAGGGCGAGCCCTCCTACGACGGCAGCGGCACTGGGACGCGCAGCGCGCGCCCCTCCTCCTCGAGATCAAACGGGCTGATGGCGTCGTTTGCATCGGCGATCCGCCAGAACTGGAGCGGGTCGCCGAGCGCGCGGTGGGTGAGCAGGTCGAGCCGCTCGCCGGGGGCCAGCGTCAGCTCGGCCAGCAGCGGCAGCGCGGCGGCGGCGGGCAGGAAGCGGCGCTGGACAAAGGCCACCTCGCGCCCGTCGGCGGCGGTGGTGGTGGCGGTGGCGATGCCGGCGTAGCGGCTGGTGAAGTTAAACATCGGCGGCTCCTAGATCAGCTTCACGTTGCTCCCGACCACCGCGCTCAGGTTGCCGGTGGTGGCGAGCGCGCCCATCGTCTCCTTGAGCACCTGGTGCGAGAGGAACAGGCTCCAGGCCGGGCTGGCCGAGCTCACGTCGGAGTAGCTGATGGTCCTGAGCCCGAGCGAGACGGTGGCGCGGATCGGGCTCAGGTTGGGGTGGTGGGCCTCCTCGGTGACGCTGAGCTCCGTCAGGCGCACGGGCAGGATGCGGCGCTTGCCCCAGATGAACAGCGTGAGCGGAGAGGTGGGCGGCAGGATCTCGATCGTGCCGAGCTTGAGCAGGAGGTTGTTGGTCATCACCAGGTCGCTGCGCGGGTAGGCCAGTAGCTCCAGGGCCGCGAGCTGCGGCAGGATGCCGGCGTCGCCCGCCACCGGGTCGCCGCGCTCGAGCTGGTCGGCGGCGTCGATCACCACCTCGAGCTTGATCGTCTCCACCGGGGCGCCCTTCAGACGCGGCGGTGATCCGGCCCTGCCCTCCTCCTCGGCCACCTGGGCCTCGAGCGAGCGGCTGAGGGTGGCGGGGTTGAACTGGAACACGATCACCCGCGGCGTCGGGTCGGGCGGGTCGAGCGAGACCAGGGCGCCCTTGAGCGGGCGCGGCGGGCTGAAGAGGGTCATTGGCACCTCGGCTATGCGGCAGTCGTCAGTCGTCGATCGTCAGTCGTTGTTCGGCGTTCAGCGCTCGGCGTTCGCCCCTAGCGCCGGTCGTTCGGGCCGAGGAACTCCTCGCCCACGGTGGCGGTGAACATAACGCGCTCGCCGCTCGAACTGGTGCTGCCCTTGCTCAGGTTACACACCCCGCAGAGCACCTGCAGATTGACGACGTTGATGTTGCTGGCGGTGCGCCGGCCCACCCAGCCGATGCTGACATTGAAGCCCAGCCAGTCACCCGCCTGCAGCTCGGCCGGCGGCGTCGCCAGGGTGATCGGCAGGCTGTCGTCCTCGGGGTTGATCGCGCCGTGGACGCGGACGGTGGCGTGGTGCTCCTCGCGTCGCTCCACCACCAGTTCGAGCGTCGTGAGCCGGTACTGCTCCCTGAGCTGCGGCAGGCGCTCGCGCACGCCGGCCTCGCTGGCCTCCGGCTCGCGCAGCCGACTCACCGCGTCGGCGATCGCGAGGTCGAGATCATGCTGCTTCTGCTCGACGGTGCGCGTGTCGGTCGCGGGAGGCGCCTCCGCCTCCGTCGCCCCGCCTCCGCCGCGGAACAGCCCCACGGCCCGCTCGATCAGACGGTCGATCGCGCGCCAGATTGTCTCCTGCACGCTGGTCAATATCTCGCGCACCCGTCCGCTCACGTTGCCCAGGCCGATCAGCCGCGCCAGCAGGTCGATCGCCAGCGGCAGCAGCGACCCCAGGACGCTCTCCACCCGCTCCTGCGCCGGCCCGAGCACCCCGCGCGCGATGTTGCCGATCGCGTCCACCACCGTCACCACGAGCTGCGCGAAGCGCTGGATGCCGCCGGTGAGCGCCGCGACGACGTTCCAGAGGAACTGGCCCGGGTTGTTCACGATCAGCTGGAGCGTCTCCTGGGCGCGCCCGAGGAAGGCGAAGACGTCGGCCGGGTCGATCCCGGCCACGCGGCAGGCGGCCTCGATCAGCTGTGTGATGAAGGCGCCCCAGTCGCCGGTGAGCGCGGCCCGCGCCAGCGCCAGCGCGGTGTTGACCGCCGCCTGGTAGACGTCCAGTACGGCGTTGACGGCCGCCCGTAGGCTCTCGACCACCGCGTTGACGGCGCTCCGCAGCCCCTCGGCCACGGCATCCACCAGCCGGGTCGCCAGCGTCACCGCCGCATCGACCAGCTCGGTCAGCGTGCGGGCCAGCTCGGGGAACAGCTCGCCGAGCAGGCCCTCTTCCAGCCCTTTGAGGAACGCGCCGTAGGCTGCGATCAGCTCCTTGATGAAGCCGGCCGCCAGATCGATCAGCGCCAGCGCGAAATCGCGCACGGCGTCGAGCACGGCGTTGACGGCGTCGCGGACGGCGTCGAAGATCGCGTTGATCGCCCCCACCAGGGCGTTGAACAGGTCGGCGATCAGGTCAACCGCTGCCTCCCACCAGCTCTGGTCCTCGGCGTCGCGCTCGGCCCGCGCGCGCTCGGCCTCGGCGTCGTGCTCGCCGCGCTGCACTTCGGCCTCGGCGTCGGCCTCGGCCTGGCGGTAGCGCCCGTCGAGCTGCTCCTGATCGGCGCGCACCCGCTCGTCGATCTGGACGCGCTCCTCGCGGCCGCGCTCGTCGGCCTGGCGCTCCACGTCGGCCACGGCCGCCTGCTGCTGCTCGAAGGTCTGCCGGCGCCCGGCCTCGATATCTCCGCGCGCCTCGGCCACGGCGGCCTGCTGCTCGGCGCCGGCCTGGGCGTGTGCGGCCACCGCATCACGCTGCGCCACCACCGTCTCGTTCGCGCGGTACGCCTCGCTGGTCTGGACCGGCTCGCCCACGACTGCCTCGGCGGGTGGGGCCTCGGGCGGGGCCTCCTCGAGCGTCACCTCGACGGCCGGCACGACGATCGCGCCGGGGGCGGCGGGGGTGGTGCCGGTCATCTCGGCCTGGAGCTCCGGCGTCCCCGCCTGGAGCGCCTGTGCGTCCTGGGCCAGGATCGCGTCTAGGCGAGCGCCGAGCTCGCCCGACACCTGGGCTTTGACCGTGGGCGGCGCCTCGGCAAAGGTCGCCATCAGCCCCTCGCTATCGGCGGCGCTGTCGAGTGCGGCCTGGGAGGCTGCGACTGCGGCCTCACGCTCGGCCACCTCCGCCTCGCTGATCCCTGGCGTGGCTGGCGCCTCGGTGGGGGCGGCTGGTGTGGGTGCCTCGGGCGCGGCGACGGCGACGGTGTCGAGCCCGTAGCTCAGGCGTGGCGCGGCAGCCCCGGGTGCGGGCGTCTCCTCAGTCTCGGGCGCGGGCACATAGACGGTGCCGCGGGCGCGGTCGGCGCGGCGACGTGACTCGGACGGGCGCTCGGCCACGGCTAGGTCGGTGAGGGCGGCGCGCTCACGGCTCATGGCGCCCCCCCGCGAAGCTGCGCGAAGAGCGCATGGGCCACCGCCACCCCCAGCGCCGCTGAGTCAAGGGCGCCGGGCAGCTCGACGCGCAGCTCCTCGAGCGCGACAGCCCGCCCGGGCACGGGGGAGTCTGCCAGCAGCCGCGCGAGCTCGCCGCCCAGCGAGGCGGCGAAGGCATCGGCGTCGAAGGCGGCGGCCCCGTGCAGGGCCAGCGAGTCAATGGCGATGTTGAGCCGTGGCGTCATCGTCGATCCAGTCCCTCGTCTCGGCGTCCGGCAGCGGCCGCTCCAGCTTGGCGTACTCGCCGGCCGCCGCCCGCCGCAGGTGGCGCATGCGGATCGGCTCGCCCGCGTGCGCCGCCAGGAACGCCGCGTTCAGCGCGATGGTGCGGATGTTGCCCCCGGCCACGCTTAGCCGCGCCAGCTTGCGCGTGTCGAGCCCCTCGGTCTCCGCGCCGGCCGGGAAGACGCGCCGCCAGATCGCCGCGCGCTGCTCGGGGCCGGGGAAGGGGAACTGCACGACGAAGCGCACCCGCCGCAGGAAGGCGCGGTCGAAGTTCTCCAGCATGTTGGTCGTCAGCACCGCCAGCCCGCGGTAGGCCTCCATCTGCTGGAGCAGGTAGCTCACCTCGATGTTCGCGTAGCGGTCGTGGCTGTCGCGCACCTCGCTGCGCTTGCCGAACAGCGCGTCGGCCTCGTCGAACAGCAGGATGGCCCCGCCGTACTCAGCAGCGGCGAAGACTCGGCGCAGGTTCTTCTCGGTCTCGCCGATGTACTTGCTCACCACCCCTGAGAGATCGACGCGGTAGAGGTCGAGGTGCAGCTTGTTGGCCAGCACCTCGGCGGCCAGGGTCTTGCCGGTGCCGCTGGCGCCCGCGAAGATCACGCCCGTGTCGGCCCCGCGTCCCTCGTCGTCGAAGCCCCACACCTCGTACACCTGCCGCCGCTGGGCGACGTGCGCGGTGATCTCGCGCAGCTGGTCGTGCTGGCGCTCGGGCAGCACCAGGTCGTCCCAGCCGCGCCGGGTGACGATCCGCTGCGCCAGGTCGTCGAGGCTCGGGCGGGCCTGGCGGCGGCAGGCGTACCAGAGGCGGCGCTCCAGCCCCTCGCTCTCCGCCGTCTGCGCGGCCAGCGCGTCGGCTGCCGCGGCCTGGATGGTGGCCGGTGGGAGGCGGAACTGGGCGGCGAGCCGCGGCAGGGCGCCGTTCAGCGACGCGCCGTGCGGGCCGAGGGCCTGCTCCCACACCCCGAGCCGCTTCGTGGGCGTGCGCGCCGGGGGGCTCAGCCGCACGACGCCGTGCCGGGCGCTGATGGGACCAGGGCGCTCGCTGACCAGCAGCGCGGGTGTCGTCGCCCCGGCCAGCTCCACCCCGCGCGCGCGCTCGTCGCCGTCGAGGTCGAGCACCAGCGCGGCGTTGCTCAGCCGCGCCTCGCGCTCCCAGAGGCGGGCCAGTAGCCGCCGCTCCTCCTGGTCGTCGGGCAGATCGGCCGCGCGGACGAGGTGCGGGCGCATTCCCGCGCGCTGGGCTGCGTTCGCGGCCAGCGCCACGAGGGCGGCGTAGTCAGCGCCGCTCAGCACCACGAGCCTCCCGGCCGCCAGGGCCTGCGCGGCGGCTTCGGCAGACCCCGCGTCGGGCGGGGCGTCGTGCGGCGGAGCGGGGACCAGCAGCGCGGCCAGGCGCGCGTCGAGCTCGTCCGCCCCGGCGATCAGGTGCAGCGCGCGCTCGTCGATCGCCAGCGGCGCGCGGCTCAGCAGCTCCCCGGGGCCGGGGGCCAGCAGCTGCCAGTGGCGCAGCGGCGCGCCCGGGGTCAGCGCGCTCCAGTGGGCGTCGGGCAGCACGGTCATCGCCAGACCGAAGCTGGGGCTGGGCCTGCGCGGGTCGCCGTTCAGCTCCGCGCAGAGCGCCGCGATGCCTGAGTCGAGCTCGACGGCGGCGCAGAGCAGCAGCAGGTCGCGCTCGAAGGGCGAGAGGTCGAACGCGCGCGCCAGCCGGGGCATCGCCAGCGAGCTGTCGCCGTCGCCGGGCTCGGGGGGCTGCGCCTCGGCCCGGTCGAGCGCCCGCAGCAGCAGCCAGCGGAGCCGCGCCAGCCTGGCCATCAGGTCGACGCGGTTCGCCTCCTGCCAGGCCCTGGCGCTCGTCGCCATCACAGCGTCACCGCCGGTTCGACGTAGCCGCCGGCGTCGGTGAAGACCAGCGGCGACTCCGCGCCGCTGACGCGCACCCGCACCAGGTAGCTCCCGGCCGGCACGCCGGGGATCGGGAAGGTGAGCTGGCTCGCCGGCGGGTCGTCCGGGTCGCGCTTCTCGGCGTCGAACGTGAACGAGCGCGCCTCGACCGCCGCACCGCGCTCGTTCAGCAGCAGGGTGGCGCGCTGCTCGGGGCCAACCGCCGGCTCCAGCGTCACGCGCAGCTTGCGCGGCTCGTCGCCGGCCGCCGCCACGACCTGGATCTCGTAGCTCGGGCCGGTCTTGCGGACCTGCGGCTGGAGCACCAGCGCGGCGACGTTCGACTCGAACCCCTGGTGCGGCTGCGGCGGGTCGCCCAGGCTCAGCCGGTGGACCACCTGGAGGCCGACGATCCCGGCCTTGAGGCCGGCGGGCAGGGCGAGGGCGATCTGCGAGCTGCTCACGGTGAGCGCTGCGCCGGAGAGCTCCGCGTCGCCCACCACCACCCGCGTGTCCTCGCCGCGCAGCGAGCTGCCGCGCACCAGCACCCGCTGCCCGGCAAGGATCGGCTGGCCGGCGCCGGCCTCGGCCACCACGTCGTCCACGCGGATCTGCTGGAACGGCAGCGCGTAGACGCGGTAGTCGCGGACAGGCGGGGCGGCCCGCGCCGACCGCTGGCTCTCGATCAGCACCACGGACGCCCGGTAGTAGGCCGTCGGCGTGTAGTCGGCGTGGATGGCCGTCCATAGATTGGCGGCCTCGTCGGCGGCCGGGTAGTGCGGCGCGAGCCGGATCTGCTCGATCTGCTCGGCCAGCTCCGTGGTCGCGATGGCCGCCAGCAGCTCCTCGGGCGTGTCGGTCGTCACCAGCGAGGAGGAGGTCAGCGCGTCGCGGATGGTCTTGCGCGTCAGCACCGGGTTCTCGTGGAAGGTCTGCATGGCGTAGCCGAGCAGGATCTCCCCGAAGAAGTCCTGGCTGGCATGGGCGCTGATCATGTAGCAGAGGTCGAGCGCGAGGGCAGGGTTGTTTACGCGTGCGCCCTGGCTGTTGCGCGCGGGCAGACCGCTCTGCGCCCAGCCGGTGTTGACCATCGCGCGGTAGAAGAAGATGTTGATGTGCGGTGCGTCGTCGCCTACGTGCTGCGGCGCGACGGCCGTCACGGCCAGGTTCGGTACGACGGCGGCGATGCTGTCGCTGGCGGCCGGGTTCTGCAGCAGGTACTTCATCACCGCGCTGACGGCGGCGATCGCAAGGTTTCCGCTCATCGGCGCTCCTCATCGCGGCTGCGCAGGTAGTCGTCGAGCGTGCGGACCGGGCGTGCCGGCGCGGGCGGGGCGCTGCGGGGTGGCTGAGGTCGGGCCGCGGGGGAGTGGGGTGCGTGCAGCTCGACCCGGCCGATCCGGACGTTGACAATGGGTGGGCGTGCCGGCGCGGGCGGGGCATGGGCGGGAGCAATGGGCGCGAGCGGTGCCACCGGGGCGAGTGGCCCCGGCTCTGTGGGCGCTGTCCGGGCCGCAGGCTGCGCGGCGTGGGGTGTCGCGCTTTCACGCGGCGGCTTCTCCCCCAGCGGCGTGAGCGGCGCGGCGGGCGGGGCCGGGCGAGCGCTCGATGTGCCAGGTGTGTGCTCGGTCGTCACCGGCCCGGGGTGAGATGTGGGAGCAATCTCACGGAGCGGAGCGGCGCGCTCCTCGCGGATCGTCAGGAGCTCGCGCGTGACCGTGGGCTCGGGTGCGATCGGCTGCACCTGCGCGGGCGAGGGCGCTGGCGGGCGCGGTGGGGCATCACGCGGCGCGACCACCGGCGCGAGGGACTCCACCGCTCGCGCCTCCTCCGCCGCCCGCACGGGGGCGAGGTCGGCCTGCTCAAAGCGCGCCACGGGGCGGGGCCGCACCCCGGCAGGCGCAGCGCCGAGGCTCTTGGCCAGCACACGGTCGATGAAGTCGCTCATCCCGTCACCAGTTCCAGATAGCGGCGTCGGCGCGCCGCGCTCAGCGCCAGGATCTCCCCCTCCGTCCAGCCGTACGCGCTCGCCAGCATGTGCACCTCGCGCAGCGCCCGCTCCGCCCAGATCTCCACCTCGCGCCAGAGAAAGCTCGCTGGATCGAAGGGTGCCTCCCAGCGCTCGCCGCACGCCTCGCAGCTCAGGGCCAGCCGGATGTCCGCCTGCGGGTCGGCCTCAGCCAGCGCCGCGGCGCAGCGGTCGAGCACCTCGGGCGGTATGTCAGCCGGCGCTAGTGGCTCGCCGTCGCGTGTTGCTGCCGCCACACAGTGCAGCAGCAGCGTCTCGCGCTGCCCCCCGGCTGCCAGGAGTGCAGCGGTACTCACCGGGCGCAGGCGCACCAGGAAGGCGTGCCCGTCGAGCGTCGCCACAAGCGGCGGCAGCTCCTCGGGCGCGAGCGGCGTGCGCACGTCGGCGGTGCGGAAGCTCAGCTCCAGCGGCGTAGCGCAGCGCGGGCAGGCCGCCACCGACTGCACCGCCTCCCCGAAGAGCCGCGCGCGCAGGTCGAGCAGCGCTGCATCGCGCCGCCCGAGGCTCCAGCTCGCGAGATCGTCGTGCGGCAGTGATGGGTGCGCGGCCGCCAGGAGCAGCAGGGCCCGTGTGTGTGGTGCGGCGCCGGCCCCCCGCTCGCACACGTCCAGCAGCCGGGCGGCAGAGAGATCGCTCATCGCGCGCTCCCCTCGGCTCAGGTGAGCACCGGCTCGCTCGGCTCGGGCACGTCGGTGTCGCGCTCCCACCCCTCGTTCTGCAGCACGAGCGACTGGATCGCCACCGCGTTGGCGCTCGCGTCGAGCTCCGGCAGCGCCGTGAACTCCGAGACCCACGCCCGGTAGACCTTGTAGGCGATGGCGAGCTGGCCCGCCTCGTTGTACAGCTCGATGATGATATCCTTGCGGAAGTCGCGCAGGCTGAGCTCGGCGCCGAGGCCGCGGCCATACTGCCAGACCTTCGCGGCCCACAGCTCGAACTCGCGGTCGTGCGTCACGCCGCGCTCGAGCGTCAGCGGCTCGAACTTCGTCTGGCCGGGTGACTTACGCATCGTGCTCAGGTCGCCGCCCTCGCGGTGCTCCACCACCTCAGTGGTGCGCTTGAGCGCGCTCAGCTTGCTGATGCCCGCCACATAGCGGCCGTCCCACTTCACGCGGAACTTGAAGTTCTTGTACGGGTCGAAGCGCGACTGGTTGACTTCGAAGGTTGCCACCTGCGTCCTCCCGCTGCTAGCCCTCATCCTTCAGCGTTCATCCTGCAGCGCTCGGCCGCTACACCTGAAGCTGGCCGGCGATCTGCTGGATCTTCAGCACCACGAACTCAGCCGGCTTCAGCGGCGCGAAGCCGACGACGATGTTCACGATGCCGCGGTCGATGTCGTTCTGCGTGGTGGTCTCGCGGTCGCACTTCACGAAGTAGGCCTCGCGGGCGGTCTTGCCCTGGAAGGCGCCCTGGCGAAACATCCCATTGAGGAACGCGCCGACGTTCAGCCGGATCTGCGACCAGAGCGGCTCGTCGTTCGGCTCGAACACCACCCACTTGAGCCCCTGGTACAGGCTCTCCTCGATGAACAGCGTCACGCGGCGCACCGGGACGTACTTCCACTCGCTGGCCTTCTGGTCCGCGCCGTCGAGCGTGCGCGCGCCCCAGACGATGTCGCCGTAGATCGGGAAGCTGCGGAGGACGTTGACGCCGACCTGGTTCAGAACGCCGTTCTCGGCATCGTTCAGCTTCAGCGCGACGCTCGCGTTGCGCAGGGTCGCCTCGGTGCCGGCCGGCGCCTTCCAGATTCCGCGCGCGGCGTCGGTGCGGGCGTAGACCCCGGCCACGCTGCCGCTCGGGGCCATCTCGCGCAGCGCGTTCCCCTGCAGCGCGTCGGGCACGCGCACCCGTGGGAAGTAGACGGCGGCGTTCTTGCCGGTGTAGCCGCGGTCGCTGAGGTAGGTGTCCATCGCGTCGTAGGCGGTGCCGGCCGGCACGTCGATGATCATGAAGGCGCGCTTCCGCTCCGCGTAGCTGAGCGCCGCCTTGTAGACGGTGTCCATGTCGGCGGTGTCGAGATCGGCCGCCGCGGGGATGCAGAGGATGTTGAAGACGAACGGGGCGATCTTGTCGAGCGCGTAGACCCCCGTCTTGCCGGCCTCGGAGCCCTGGAGCGCGCCGGCGCCGGTGGTGGTGCGCCAGTCGGTCCCGCCGGGCTCGTCGCCGTCCGTGCCGCCGTCGAGGCGGTCGCCCGGGGCCACCGGGACGGCGGTGGGCGCGTCGGTGTTGGTCACGGTGGTGTGAACCACGCGCGCCAGGGTCGAGCCGGCGGCGAGCACGTTCGGCGCGTAGCGCGCGCTGAGCGGGTCCATGCTCAGGGCCAGGAAGTTCTCGGTGGCGAGCACGGCCGGGCTGGTGCCGGTGTCGGCCAGCATCTCGACGCGCAGGTTGAACTGGCCACTCGGCGCGCCGGCGGGCAGGCTGATGCGGATGCGGTCGTTGGCCCAGGAGCCGGGGCTGCTGGCGTCGACCCGCAGCGCGCCGCCCGTGGGTGCCAGGGAGGCGGTGGCGGCCAGCGACACCCCGGCGGTGTCGCGCTCGGCCACGCGCACCACGTAGGCGATGCTGCCGCCGTTGAGGTAGTACTGCTGGATGGCGTAGCTCGCCGCGCTGCGGGTGTCGAGCCCGCCGAAGATCCGCTCGAAGTCGCCGAACGACGTGATTCGTACGGGCTCGTCGACCGGGCCCTGGCGAAAGAAGTCCACGAAGGCGGTGTCGGAGGTGCTGACGCCTGCGATCGTTCGGACACCGCTGGGGATCTCCTCGACGTACACACCGGGGTAGGTGTACGACTGCGGCATACGTGCTCCTTCTGCCGGGCTCCCGGCGCATGAGGACACTCCGCGGCTGGCGGAGCATGTGTGCGGCTCCGCCCACGAGAGGCAATCAGATAGGTTACGTTTGGTTCGGCATCGCTACTATACACCCGGCCGGGGGACTGTCAATCCCGGATAGAAGCCTCCCTGCTGACAATCTGTTCACGAATGACACGCGATGGTTATTTAACGCCACGGGCGCTGATATTTGCGCGTCTGCTTGCAACGCCGTGGGGGCGGGGTGTTCTGTGCCTCCCCGCCCCCACGGCGGAAGATCTGGTGTAGCCCGGCCCTACTCCGCCAGCAGCTCCTCGCGGGGGACGTACTCGACGTCGTAGCCGAAGGAGCGCGGCCCCACCAGCGCCAGCCCGGCCGGCGTGCGCCACTTGGGGTGGCACGGGATGGCGAGCATCACCACCCGGCAGCCGTAGCGCAGGCTCTCGGTGCTGATCGGCTCGCCCGTCTCGGCGTCCAGAACCGTGATCAGGTCCGGCAGCGCCACGCGCACCTCGCCGTCCTTCAGGGCGATCAGGAACTCGTTCTGGAAGTTGAGCGGCGAGCTCACTCTCGCCGGCCGGGACGCGCGCCTGCCGCAGAACAGCGCTCAGGGCGGTGGTGATGCCGCCAGTGGCGGCGCGGGTGGTCGGCGTCTTGTGCTCGCTGGGGATGGTCGCGTGCGCCATCAGCGCCGCGTCGGTGCGCGTGCCGCCTACGTCAATTCCGATCCGCATGCCCGCTGCTCGTGAAGGTCATCCTGGCTGCGCGGCTGAGTGGCGCACGTGTCAAGCAGACTGTCGCTCTGAGCGTAGCGAAGAGTCTCACCCAGCGATGCTTCGCTGTGCTCGGCGTGACAGGTGAGGGGTGGTGGGCTCGTCGCCCGCCACCCCTCTGCCCCTCGAAGCCCCCCGCTGAAGAGGCCGCCTCAGCTCTCCTTCTCCAGCACGAAGAGCAGCTGCCCCTCCTGGACCACGTCGTTCAGCTTCACGCAGACCTCGGCGATGCGCGCGTCGAACGGCGCGATGATCGCGTTCTCCATCTTCATCGCCTCCAGGTTCGCCACCTCCTCGCCCTTGTGGACGACATCGCCGACGTGGAGCGGCCCGCGCTTCGGGTTGCCGATCCGCCACACGTTGCCGTTGATCGGGGCGCCGACGTCGTTCGCGCCGCGCGCCAGCCGGATCTCCACCTTCTTGGCCCGCGGCGTGGCGACCGGGTAGACCCTGGTCACGTTGTTGACCTTCATCACCACGTGGATCAGGCCCTCGTGCTCGGCGCCGATCGACACCAGCTCGATGGTGTAGGGCTTGCTGTCGAGCTCGAAGTCGACCTTCGCGCCCGTGTGCCGCAGGCCGTAGCGCCACACCTCGGTCGGCAGCACCAGCGGCGCCACGCCGAACTTCTCGCGGAACTCGATGAAGCTGAGGGCGTCCTTGGGGTGCATCAGGTACAGGACGAACTCCTCGTCGGTGGGCGCGCGGCCCAGCGCCTCGGCCAGAGTCCGGCGGAGCTTGTCGAGGTCGTCATCCTTGAGCGCGTCGAGCGGCGACAGGTCCGTCCGCCCCTGGATCTTGGCCTGCCACTCCTCGCCGAAGGTGCTCTGGTAGACCCAGTCGGCCGGCCAGCCCACCGGCAGCTGCCCGTAGTGCCCCACCAGCAGGCTCTTGAAGTCGCCCGGGGCGTTGCGGAAGAGCTGCAGCAGCTCGGCCTGCTCCGGCTCGGTCATGGCCGCGAAGTCCTGCCCCTGCTCCTCCACGAACTTGCTCAGCAGCGCGGTCAGCCGCCTGACGCCGGTCTCGCCGTGCTCCTTCGCGTAGCGGTTGACGATCCCGCTGCACGTGACCCACGTGATCTGCGAGCCGGGCGTGACGTCGAAGTAGCGCACGATCTGGTTGTAGAGCGACATCACGCGCAGGATGGCCGGCATCAGGTGGAAGAAGCCGCCCTTCTCCGCCTGCTCGAACGAGCTCGGGAAGGCCCCGCCGGGCATGCGGTGCCTGGTCACGCCGTGGTCGTACCCCTTGAAGGGCGACTCGGCCCACTCGTAGTCCCCGATCCACTCGCGCACCTTCTGGTTGGCCTGCTCGGCCGCCGGCCGGTTGAGGTGCACGTGGACGCCGCCCTCCTCGAAGTACGCCTGCACCCCGAGGATCGGCGGGTGGCCGTAGAAGCGCACCAGCGCGTCCTCCTGGACATCGACGATCTTCGCGCCCGCCTGTGCCGCGGCGAACAGCGCCGGGACGGCCAGCCCGTCGGTGACGTGGCGGTGGTAGTGGATCAGCAGATCGGGGTAGCGGTCCTTGATCGTCGCCACCAGCTGGCCGATCCGCACCGGGTTGCCGACGCCGGCCATGTCCTTGATGCACAGGATGATCTCGTCCACCCCACCGCACAGGGCGACGATGTCGCGCACCACGCCCAGGTAGTAGGCGTCGGTGGCCCAGTCCGCCACCGTGAACGAGATCGCCGGCTGGAACAGCCGCCCGCGCTTCATCACCGTCTCGGCCACCGCGCGCATGTTGCGCACGTCGTTGAGGAACGAGAAGCAGCGCCAGACATCGATGTCCACCTGCGAGACGGCGTACTCGATGACGTTCTTCGGGTAGGGCCGATAGCCCCACAGGTTGGTCTCGCGTACCAGCGTCTGGAGCAGCACGTTCGGCATCAGCTGCCGCAGGATCTGGAGCTCCTCGAAGGGGCTCTCGCGCCGGTTCATGATCCCCACGTGCCAGCGGGCGCCGCCGTGGCATTCGGCGCTGAACAGGCCCATGTCGTTGAACACCGGGGCCAGGGTCTTCAGATCGTGGATCCTGTGGCGGTTCTTGAAGTCCGACTGGCCGGAGTCGCGCATGCTCACTGACGTGAGGCAGACGCCGTTCAGCTCCCGCACGGCCCGGACGATCTCGGCTGCGGTCATCCCTGGCCGAACGAAGGCGTACGCTCCGTGTGCCCTGGCGGGCTGGGAGGGGCTACTGGTTACCATAACGATTCCTTACATCCAGCTCTGTGGTCCCAGGGCGGAGATCTCGGCCACGTAGCGGGCGACGCGGAGCATCTCGTCCTCGCTGGTCCGCTCGCGGAAGCCCGAGACGAGCTCCGGCATATGCTCCTCAATGAACTTGGTCGAGAAGTCGCCGGCGATGAACTTGGGGTGCCTGATGATGCTGAGCAGCAGCGGCGCCAGGGTCTTGATCCCCTCCAGGCGAAGATCGCCGGTGATCGCGCGGTCCATCACCCGCAGCGCGTCGGCGCGGTCGCTGCCGGAGGCCATCAGCAGCATGAAGTTCGAGTCGTAGTACGGCGGGATGTCCTCGCCCTCGGCTACGCCCTGGATGACGCGCACGTTCGGGCCGAGCGGCGGGCGCAGCCGGGTGATCGTGCCGAACGAGGGGCTGAAGCTCTTGGGGTCCTCGGCGTTCAGGCGCACCTCGAGCGCCCAGCGGTTGGGCACGACGTCGAGCTGCTTGATCGGCAGCGGCTTGCCCTCGGCCACGTCGAGCATAATGCTGACGATATCAAGGCCGGTGATCAGCTCGGTGATCCCGTGCTCCACCTGGAGCCGTGTGTTGACCTCGAGGAAGTAGAAGTTCTGCGTGGAGGGCTCGAAGATGAACTCGACGGTGCCCGCCGAGGTGTAGCCGATCCGCCGCATCAGGCGCGCCGCGGTGACGCAGATCTCCTGGCGGAGGTCGTTCTCGAGAGTCGAGGGCGCCTCCTCGATGATCTTCTGGTTGCGGCGCTGCAGCGTGCACTCGCGCTCGAAGAGGTGCACGACGTGGCGGTGCTCGTCGGCCACCACCTGCACCTCAATGTGCCGGCCGTGCTCAATGTACTTCTCCACCAGCATGGTCTCGTCGCCGAAGGCCTTCTTCGCCTCCGAGCGCGCCTGGGCGAAGGCCGACGGGATCTGGTCCTCGCGGTCGACCTTGACCATGCCCTTGCCGCCGCCGCCCGACGCCGCCTTGATCATGATCGGGAAGCGCACGCCCTCGGCGCGCATCCACTCGCTGATCTGCTCAGGGCCTGTGACGTGCTCGATCCCTGGGACGGTCGGCACGTTCGACTGCTTGGCGATCTCCTTGGCCCGGATCTTGTCGCCCATCAGCCGTATGACGTCCGGCTGCGGCCCGATCCAGATCAGGCCGGCGTCGACCACCTTCTGGGCGAAGTCTGCGTTTTCGGCCAGGAACCCCCAGCCGGGGTGTATGGCGTTCGAGCCGCTGGATAGGGCAGCTGCGATGATCTTGTCCGCGTTCAGGTAAGACTCGATCGGCGGCGCCTCGCCGATGTGTACGGCGGTGTCGGCCATGAACACATGATACGCGAGGCGATCAGGGGTGCTGTACACCGCAGTCGTGGGGATCTTCCGATCGCGACACGTGTGCATAATCCTGACAGCTGGGACACCGCGGTTGGCTACTAGCACTCTCCGGATGCTTCGTTGCATGACAACGACACCTCCTGTAGACGGTATTGAAGGCGTGAAAGTAGCGAGCAGTATAGCAGAGTTTTGCCCTCCGGCCGCGATTGGGAAGCGGCCCGCGCCCGCCCCGGGGATGCCGGCGAGCACGCCGTGGGTGGGTCGAAGTGTCAAGAGATTCCGGGAGATGTGCCGTCCCGATGCGTGATCTTCGCACGGGTATTGAACATGTTCTGAGCATGCCCGCCTCGCTGCTGTGTGGGCAGTTGGCGATCCTCTTGCCAGGCTTGAGGTTTCTTTACACCGGGGGCCGGTCCGCTGCAAAAAGCCGGGGGCGAGCACACGCGCTCGCCCCCGGCCGTATCGTGACCGCAGATGCAGATGTGGCGGGGGCGACCGCGCCGCCGCTCAGGCCGCGCGGCGCGAGCCCTCGATGTACTCCAGGCTCTGGTGCCGGAAGTACGTGTTGTAGAGCTCGGCATAGTGACCGCCGCGCATCATCAGCAGATCGTGGCTGCCCTGCTCCAGGATCTGCCCCTGGCGCAGCACGATGATCCGGTCTGCGTGGCGCACCGTCGAGAGGCGGTGCGCGATCACGATCGAGGTACGGTGCTCCAGCACAGCGTCCAGGCCTTCCTGGATCAGCGCCTCGGTCAGCGGGTCCACGCTGGCAGTGGCCTCGTCCAGGATGACGATCGCCGGGTCCTGCAGCAGCACGCGCGCCAGCGCCACGAGCTGCCGCTGCCCCATCGAGAGACTCGCTCCGCGCTCGCCCACCTCGGTGTCCAGCCCAGCCGGAAGACTCGCGATCCAGTCCCCGCCGCCCACGTGGCGCGCCGCGGCCAGCACCTCGTCATCCCCCGCGTCCGGCTTGCCGTAGCGGATGTTCTCGCGCACCGTGCCGTCGAACAGGAACGGCGACTGCGTCACGATGCCGAGCCGCGATCGGTAGGCCTCGAGGTCCAGCTCGCGGATGTCCACGCCGTCCACGGTGATCCGGCCTCCCTGGAACTCGTAGAAGCGCGCGATCAGCTTGGCGATGCTCGACTTGCCGCTGCCAGTGTGGCCCACCAGCGCCAGCGTCTCACCCGCGCGGACGTGCAGGTCGAAGCCGCGCAGCACCCAGGGAGACGAAGGCTGAACGTCATACGTGAAGTCCACCTCCTCGAAGCGGATCTCGCCGCGGATCGCGGGCAGCACGGTGCTTCCGGTCTGCGTCACCCGCGGCTCGGAGTCGATCAGCGCGAACACCCGCTCGCCGGCGGCCAGGCCGAGCTGGAACTGGCTCCAGAACGACGCGATGCTGGTGAGCGGGAACCAGAACAGGATCAGCCCCTGGATGAACAGGTACCAGGTGCCGGCGGTCAGCTCGCCCGCGCGCACCCCCTGTACGCCGAAGTAGACCAGCGCGGCCGTGCCGAGGCCTGCCAGCAGGTTCAGGATCGGGAAGATGCTGCTGAACACGTAGCGCGTCTGCGTGTTCACCCGGCGCGACTGTGTGTTGACCTCGAGGAACTCGGCGTAGATCGCCGGCTCCTGGCGGAAAGTCTTCGCCACGCCGATGCCGCTCACCGTCTCCTGGATGTGGGCGCTGACGGTGGCGTTCATGCGGCGCGAGCGGGTGATTGTGTTGCGCGCCAGGGCCCGGAAGCCCAGCGCCGCGCCGATGATGAAGGGCGCCAGCGCGATCAGGATCAGGGTGAGCTGGATGTTCACCGTCCAGAGGTAGCCGATCAGCAGCACCACCAGCAGCACGCGGCTCACCAGGTCCATCGTCAGGGTCATCACGCTCGAGAAGGCCTGCGTGTCCGAGGTGACGCGGCTGACGATCTTGCCCGACGAGAACTCGTCGTAGAACGACATGTCGCGCTTGAGCACGGCGTCCACGGCGTCCTCGCGCAGCTTGAGCACGACGTCACCCACCGCCTGTGAGGAGAGCCGCTGGCGCAGCGCGTTGAAGACCCACGAGAGCGAGGCTAGCAGCGCCAGGGCGCCGGCGGCCAGCAGCAGCCGGGGCGTCGATGGGTCGCGCTGGACCTGGTCGATGCCGGCGGAGATGACGATCGGCAGGCCGGTGTCGAGCGCGGCGGTGAGCAGGATCGCCGCCGACGCCACCAGCATCTTACGGCCCTGCGGCCGGAAGTAGCCGAGGATACGCCGCACCAGCTCGCCGTCGGTGTACTTGCGGTCGTAGCCCTCGGCGTCCAAGCCGTCCATGAGAAAGCCCATAGAATGGTGTCCCCCTCCCGCTGCCCCTCCCGCGCCGGGGAGGGGAGAAGGTTGTCTGTCGGAGGGGCTGTGCCCCTCCGGCTCCCGTCAGTGTTATGCGAGGGGCTGCGCCCCGTCAGTTACGTCAGAAGGGGCTTGCTCCCCGCAGTGTTACGCGAGGGCCTGCGCCCTGTGAGTCCACGCCGGTTACCAAGAGGCTGCGCCCCGCCTCACGCCTCACGCCTCACGACTCGAGGCTCAGCGCCGGCACGCCCTCTTCCTCGCCCTCCAGCGCCGGCAGGTCCGCGTCGTAGCGCGCGAAGATGCGCCGGTAGATCGGCGAGCGCCGCAGCAGATCCTCGTGGGTGCCGGCCGCCGTCAGGCGCCCCTGGTCCAGCACCAGGATCAGGTCGGCCCAGCGGATCTGCGAGAGCCGGTGGGTGATCAGGATGGTGGTGCGCCCCTCCTGCATCTTCTGGATCGCGCGCTGGATCTGGTCCTCGGTGGCGCTGTCGATGGCGCTGGTGCTATCGTCAAGGATCAGGATGCGCGGGTCGCTCAGGAAGGCGCGCGCCAGCGCCACCCGCTGCCGCTGCCCGCCCGAGAGCGTGGTGCCGCGCTCGCCCACCACGGTGTCGTAGCCGTCGGGGAAGCCGCTGATGAACGCGTGCGCCTGCGCGGCCTCGGCGGCCGCCTCGATCTCGGCCCGTGTGGCGCTCGGCCTGCCGAAGGCGATGTTGTCGGCGATGCTGCGCGAGAACAGGAAGACGTCCTGCTCGATCTTGCCGATCTGGCTGCGCAGCGAGTCCAGGTCCCACTCGCGCACGTCCACGCCGTCCACCAGCACCCGGCCGGCAGTCGTGTCGTAGGTGCGGTTCACCAGCTGGGTCAGGGCGCTCTTGCCGCTGCCTGTCTGCCCCACGACCGCCACCGTCTGGCCGGGGCGGATAGTGAACGAGATCGCATTGAGGACAGCCCCGTGCGCCGCTTCGCCGTACCCGAAGGACACGTCCTCGAAGACGATCTCGCCGCGCAGGGGCGCCCGGTGCCCGCCGCTGTTCTGGTCTACGTCGGTCTCGGCCTGGATGATCGACAGGATGCGGCCGGCGCTCGAGAGGCCGGACTGCACCAGCGAGAGCGCGAAGATCGAGATGAAGGTCGGGAAGCGTAAGATCGCCACCAGGCCCATCGTCGAGATCACCTGCGCCAGCGTGGCGTCTCCCTGCTGGTAGAGCCACAGCGCGTGCAGGAAGGTCAGCCCCACCGCGAAGCCGTAGAACAGGAGGGGCAGGTAGCCGGCCTCGGTGTGCCCCTGCAAGACGAACGAGTCGCGGAAGGCGCGGGCGTTGCGGCGGAAGCGCGTGCGCTCGAACAGCTCGCGCGCGCTGGCCTTCACCACCTCGATGCCGGAGACCGTCTCCTCAAGGCCGGCGTTCATGGTGCCGAACTGCTGCCGCTGCCGGTCGATGATCGGGCTCAGCCGGCGTCGGTAGCGGCGCACGGCCACGATGTAGCTGACGATGAACAGCACCGGCACCAGCGCCAGCTCCGGCTTGAGGCTGGCGATGAACCCGATCGGCACGATGATGCCGAGCACGGTCTCGAACAGCAGCGTTCCGCCCGGGGCGACCATGTTGCTCAGCTGCTGCGTGTCGTCGGTGGCGCGCGCCATAATGTCGCCCGCCCGCTGCCGGTCGTGGAACGTCTTGCTTTTGCCCAGCAGGCTGGCGTACAGCTCCTCGCGCGCGTCGGCCTCGAAGCGCGTGGCGATGTTCTCGGCGGAGAGGCTTCCCGTGAGCATGAAGACGCTGTCGAGCGCCAGCAGCCCGAGGATGCCGAGCGCCAGGCCGAGCACTGAGCCCCCGGCCGAGCTCATGGCGGCCTCGGCGGCCTGCCCGATCAGCACCTGGGCGCGCGAGTACACGAGCCACGCGCCGACGAAGCAGCTTACGGTCAGCGCGGCAAATAGGCGGTAGCGCCACACGTGGGAGAACACCCAGCGCAACAAGCTGGACCGGTCGTAGCTGTAGGCGCCGGGGGCGGTAAACTCGCTCCTTTGGTGCACAGGAGCCTCCCTTCTCGAGACAAAAAAACAGCTGCGGGTTTGTCGCCCGCAGCCCTCGTCCGACGTCGCGTGCCGCGCGTCACACGGGGGGCCTGGCGGGCGCCGTGTCGCGCCGCGCGCTTCGGGTGAGGGCCGCCTGGTTGGTGTGCTGCGAAGACGCCATTGCATCATACTCCGAGCTTGTGACACCTACCGTCATTCGTGCCGAGTATACCACATCGTGTGGCCCCGGCATCGGCCATAAGACGGACGCGACCCACCTCCACCATTGCGCCTGTGTGCCGCCGCTGCTATACTCGTACATCCCTGGTCCCTCTTGTGCTGCATGGTGGTATACGAGTTCCAAAGGAGACTCGGTATGCCGGCGAGGAGCACGGCCGGGCGCGTGGCCCGGGCGGAGCCGCGCGAGACGGAAGGGCGATACCTCATGGCCGATAACGCCCCGCTGATGCTCTGGGTTACCGGCGCCGACGGCGCGTGTACGTTCCTCAGCCAGTCCTGGTACGACTTCACCGGCCAGAGCGAGGAGACGGCCCTCGGCTTCGGCTGGCTCGAAGCAGCTCACCCCGATGACCGCGCCCTCGCGGAGCAGTCGTTCCTCGCCGCCACCGTGCAGTACGCCGCTTTCCGCCTCGATTACCGCATCCGGCGCGTGGACGGCGAGTACCGCTGGGCGATTGACTCGGGCGCCCCGCGATTCGCGGAGGACGGCACGTTCCTTGGCTATATTGGGGCGGTAATTGACATAACCGATCGAAAACATGCCGAGGAGGCGCTCAGGAGCTCCGAGGCCAAGTTTGCCACCGCTTTCAACGCCGGGCCGATCATCCTGACGATCACCCGGCTGGCCGACGGGCGCTTCGTCGAGGTGAACGAGAGCTTCCTCAACACCAGCGGCTACGCACGCGAGGAGGTGTTGGGTCGCACGCCGCTCGAGCTCGGCATATGGGTGCGCCCCGAGCAGCGCGTGGCCGGCCTTGAGGAGCTGCGCCGTGGCCGGCGGGTGCGCGAGGTCGAGGCCGACTTCCGGACGAAGAACGGCCGGATATTCACCTGCCTCATGTCCGCTGAGCTGATCCAGGCCGACGGCCAGCTGTGTGTGCTTACCGCCCTCACCGATATCACCGCCCGCAAACAGGCTGATGCGCTCCTCGAGCGCTATCACCTGCTCTCCAGGCGCGCGCGCGACATCGTGCTGTTCATCCGGCCCGACGGCCAGATCGTGGACGCTAACCAGGCGGCGATGTCGGCCTACGGCTACGACCGCGCGACGCTGCTCACGATGCGGATCTACGACCTGCGCGATAGCTCCCCCATCCCCCTCGTGAGCGAGCAGATGGCGCGGGCCAATGTGAGTGGCCTGCTGTTCGAGGCTATTCACCGCCGCAGCGACGGCTCGACCTTCCCGGTAGAGGTGAGCTCGATCGGCGCGGACATCGGTGGCCAGCGCCTGCTGCTGAGCATCATCCGCGACATCAGCGAGCGCAGGCGTGCCGAGGAGGAGGCGCGCGTCCTCGCCGACCTCACCGAGCTCATCCGCCTGACCGAGGACCCCGATGAGCTGCTCTGGCAAGCCTCTCGCGCGCTCGGCGAGTACCTGAACGTCCGGCGCTGCTTCTTCATCGACATCGATGTCCCCAACAACTACGCGGTCGCGCACCGCCAGTACTGCCGCGACGTCCCGCCTGTGCCCTCCGAGTATCAGGTGTCGGACTACAGCGAGCAGGCCAGGAGCGAGATCGCGGCCGGGCGGACGATCATCAACTGTGACTCGCAGATAGACCCGCGCACGGCGGCGAGCTACGAGAGAACCTACCGGCCCTACGGTGAGCGCGCCTACGTAGCCGTGCCGCTCCTGCGCGAGGGGCGCTGGGAGGCGATGCTGTGGGTCAGCACGGACGAGCCGCGCGAGTGGCGGCCGCGCGAGGTAGCGCTGCTGGAGTCCGTGGCCGAGCGCGCCTGGATGGCCGTCGAGAAGCTGCGCCTCTACGCCGCCGAGCAGCGCGCCCGCGCCCTGGCCGAGGCGGCGGTGCGCGCGCGCGACCAGTTCCTCCAGGTAGCCTCGCACGAGCTGAAGACGCCGCTCACGGCCCTGCTCGGCAACGCCCAGCTCTTCGAGCGCCGCACCTCCCGCGATGGGACCCTCTCCGAGCGCGACCGCCGCGCCGTGCGGACGATCGCCGATCAGGCGGCTCGCCTCGACCAGATGATCTCCGCGCTGCTCGACATCACCCGATTCGACGCCGGCCAGGTGACGCTGAATCGCGAGCGGATCGATCTGGCAGCCCTGCTCCGCCGCGTGATCGATGACCTGCGCCCCGCCCTCATGCGGCACGCCATCGATCTGACCGGCGTCGCCTCGCTTCCAGTGGAGGGCGACCCCATGCGCCTCGAGCAGGTCTTCCGCAACCTGCTCAGCAACGCGGTCAAGTACAGCCCCGCCGGCGGGCGCGTCAGCGTACGGCTCGACGCGCGTGACTCATCGGCCACGGTGGAGGTGGCGGATGAGGGCGTCGGTATCCCACCAGATGCACTGCCGCACCTGTTCGACCGCTTCTTCCGAGTGGACAGCGCCGCGACCCAGCGCATCGACGGCACCGGGCTCGGCCTGTACGTGGTGCGGGAGATTGTCGCGCTGCACGGCGGTGACGTGACGGCGACGAGCGAGGTGGGTGTGGGGAGCGTGTTCACCGTGAGCCTGCCGCTCAAATCGCGTATGCTATAATGAACGGTATGTCACGTTCCTGGAGAGTTAGCGCGCCGTACACCCTGATCCTGGCGGCTGCGCTGGTCGCTCTGCTGCTGCTGGGCAGCCTGCAGTACCATTGGGTCGGTCAAGTGAGCGCCGCCGAGCGTGAGCGCATGCAGGCTACGCTGCGGGCGGGCGCCGCGCGCTTCGGGGA
This sequence comes from Chloroflexota bacterium, assembly GCA_039805565.1. Classification (GTDB taxonomy): domain Bacteria; phylum Chloroflexota; class Chloroflexia; order Chloroflexales; family Roseiflexaceae; genus CALJIC01. Next base: position 64,130 of record JBDLTZ010000241.1, read on the forward strand.
GGACGTGGACCGCGAGCTGGCGCGCATATACCTCAGCTTCCAGATGGACGCGGCCACCCTGCGCGACCGAGACTGGGAGCGCTACGCCCACCGCTACGACCACTGGGCCTCTACTGCGCCCTACCCTGGCCTCGTCAAAAGCATCTACCTCGTCGAGCTGCGCAACCGCGGCAGCCTGCATATCGAGCGCTTCGACCCCGCCACTCGCAGCTTCGTGCCCTCGCCCTGGCCGCCGCACCTCTCCGGCGTCTGGCAGCGCTTCATGCAGTCGTACCGTGCCTCGAGCGTGCGCGGCGCAGCGGTGGAGAGCAGCTCGCCCGAGCCGGTGGCCGGAGAGGTGCCGGCGCTGCTCGTCCCCATCGCTCGCACCTGGCTGCTCTCTGACCAGCAGCAGCTCGATCTCGAGGCGAGCTTCCTCTACGGCGACACGATCATCTCCTCCGCCGATGGGGCCTGCCTGAGCTGCGAGCCGATGCAGGGCGGCGCCGATCTGCTTGCACACGTGGTCGTGACGCTCGACCGGAACTACCTCCAGCAGGAGTTCATCCCGGCGCTCGCGCAGCGCTACTTCGCCGACGGCGACGGCCTGGACTACAACCTCGCGATCGTGAGCAGCGCTGACCCCTCGCGCGTGGTCTACCGCTCTGGCCCTGCCGTCCCGACCGACTACGGCGATGCGGCGGTGGACCTGCTGAGCGTGCGGCTGGACGAGCTCAACCGCTTCTTGCTCGACGACTCGCTACGCACCGACGACGAGAAGGGGCGTGCGCCGCTCGCGGTGGGGATTGTCACGCGCGGGGCGGGTGAGGCGGCGCCGGGCGGCTGGCGCCTGCTCGTCACCCATCGCGCCGGCTCGCTAGACCAGGCCGTCGCGACCCTGCGGCTGCGGAACCTTGCCCTGAGCCTGGGCACGCTCCTGCTGCTGGCCGGCAGCGTCTTCCTGATGATCGCTCTGGCGCGCCGCGCACAGCGCCTGGCCCAGCAGAAGATCGACTTCGTCACCGTGGTCTCGCACGAGCTCCGCACCCCGCTGACGGTGATCTGCGCGGCCGGCGAGAACCTCGCGGACGGGGTGATCCGCGAGCCGGAGCACGCGCGCCGCTACGGGGCCGTGATCCGCGGCGAGGGCCGCCGCCTGGCGGAGATGGTCGAGCAGGTGCTCGAGTTCGCCGAGATCCAGAGCGGCCGCAAGGCCTACGACGTGACGCCGCTCGATGTGGCCGAGGTCGTGGAGCGCGCTCTGGCAGGGTGCCGGCTCCAGGCCCAGGCCGCCGGCGCGCGGGTGGAGCTCGAGGTCAATATGGGGCTGCCCCCGGTGATCGGCGACGCGCGCGCGCTCTGCAACGCGGTGCAGAACCTGGTAAGCAACGCGCTGAAGTACGGCGGCGCTCAGCCGTGGGTGAGCGTGCGCGCCATGGTGTCCGCCGGGCGGCGCGGCCCCGAGGTACAGATCGCCGTGACCGACCGCGGCCTCGGCATTCCGCCGGAGGACCTGCCGCATATCTTCGAGCCGTTCTACCGCGGCCGCGAGGCGATGTCGGCCCAGATCAGCGGCAGCGGTCTCGGCCTGCGCCTCGTGCACCACATTGTGCAGGCCCACGGGGGGCGGGTGAGCGTCGAGAGCGCGCCGGGCCGCGGCAGCACGTTCACGCTGCACCTCCCCGGCCTCGCGGGCGGACTTCAGCCTATCGGGAGGATCGGCGGGCCATCACCCCTCCGAGAAGAGATATGAGCAAGCGCATCCTGCTGGTTGAGGACGAGCCGGGGCTGGTGCTGATGCTCACCGACCGGCTTGACAGCGAGGGCTACGCCGTCGAGACCGCCGCCGACGGCGAGGCCGGGCTGGCCCGCGCCAGCGGCGAGTCGTTCGACCTGATCATCCTCGATGTGATGCTGCCGCGCAAGAATGGCTTCGACGTCTGCCGCGATCTGCGGCAGCAAGGCGTGCAGGTGCCGATCATCATGCTCACAGCGCGCGGCCAGGTGGTGGACCGGGTGGTGGGGCTGAAGCTTGGCGCCGACGACTACCTCACCAAGCCATTCGAGATGATCGAGCTGCTGGCTCGCCTCGAGGCGCTCCTGCGGCGCGCCCCGAGTGCGCCCCCTCCCAGCGCGGATGCCTACCAGTTCGGGCGGATCCGCGTGGACTTCCGCAAGGCCGAAGTGACGCGAGCCGAAAACGGGCCGGTGGACCTCTCGGCGCTGGAGTTCCGGCTGCTGCGCTACTTCATCGACCACCGCGGCGCGACCCTCTCGCGCGACGAGCTGCTCAACAAGGTGTGGGGCTACAACTCGCAGGCCTCCACGCGCACCGTTGACGTCCACGTGGCATGGCTGCGGCAGAAGCTCGAGCCGAACCCACGCTACCCGCAGTTTATCCTCACGGTTCACGGCCTCGGCTACAAGTTCGTCGGGTAGCTGCCGCTCGCGCTGCACCGATATCATACTGAGTCTGATCTGAACAGTTCGTTATTCCACGCGTACTAGCGAGCTTGGGCCAGGTGTTGTATAGTTTTAACACACTACGCGAGAACGTCAGACCCACCACGAGAAAGGTCGACAGCGCCGCGCGGGCGGGCCACGTCCCCCCGGGTCAGGCTTGCCTGTTCGTGGCGGATAGGCAGGCAGACGCTGCGGGCGGAGATATGGGCACAGGTCAAGAGGGTGGGACGCCGGGCGTGCTCCACGAGGCGCACGGCCTGGTCACGGATCAACTGGCGCGGCTACGTGAGCTGGCCGCGCGCGAGCGGTGCTCTTCCGAGGAGCTCAGCGCGGGGCTGCGGCAGGCCGAGCGGCAGCTCGACGAGGTGATGATGCAGCACCGCTCCGCCGTGCAGCGCAAGGCCCCCTCAGCCGAGACGCTCGGCGCGCGGGTGATGGAGCTGCGGGAGCGCTCCGCGGCTATGCGGCGGGACCTGACGGCGGCGCAGCACGCCCTGCGCCAGCTCGACCAGCTCGTGCGGCAGATCGAGATGAGCAGCGGCTCGCTCACCAGCGCGGGAAGCGCTGGCGCAGATGACCCGTGGGCGCTGGCGCTGCGGGCCCAGGTGATCCACGGCCGCGAGGAGGAGCGCGTGCGGCTGGCGCGTGAAGTCCACGACGGCCCGGCCCAGGTGCTGGCCAACGCGCAGATGCTGCTCGAGACCTGCTACTCGCTGGCCCAGCAGGCCGAGAACGCGAAGCTGACGCTGATGCTGGATCGGCTGCGGCAGAGCACTCGCGAGGGGCTTGGCGAGGTGCGGCGCTTCATCGCCGACCTGCGCCCAGGTGCGGTGGCCGAGCGCGGGCTTGCAGACGCCCTGCGTGAATACATCCGCGGCTACAACAATGCCTACAACGCCCACGCCTCGCTCGAGGCCGAACCGATGGACCGGCTCCCCGGCGAGGTCGAGATCGTGCTCTACCGCATCGTGCAGGAGGCGCTCCAGAATGCGCACAAGTACGCACGCGGCGCGCGGGTGGTGGTCCGACTCGTGCGGCATGAGCGGAAGGTCGCGCTCGCGGTGCGTGATGACGGGCCGGGATTCGACCCGCGTGAGGTGGCCCGCCGCGCCGGGCGCAGCAACTGGGGGCTGACGAGCATGCGCGAGCGGGCCGAGCTGATCGGCGCACGCTTCACGGTGGCTTCGCGGCCCGGGCACGGCACCGAGGTCATGGTGCTGCTGCCGATCGAGAGAGATTATAACGGTGGGTAAGCCGCCGACCGCTAGGAGTTAGGTGTCGCTCATGGAGCATAAGATACGCGTGCTGATCATCGACGACCACCCGCTGTTTCGCCAGGGCATCCGCTGGAGCCTGGAGGAGGCCGGCGATATGGATGTGGTCGGCGAGGCAGAGAACGGCCAGGAGGCGATCAAACTGGCCGAGCGGCTGCTGCCCGACGTCGTGCTGGTGGATATCAATCTGCCGGGGCTGAACGGCCTCGAGGTGGCGCGCGTGATCAAGCGGCGTGACCCGCGCATCGGCATGGTGGTGCTGAGCGTCTACGAGGACGACGACCAGCTGTTCCAGGCGATCAAAGTGGGTGCGGCCGCCTACTCCTCAAAAGACGTCCACCCGCGCGATCTGCTGCGAATGATCCGCGAGGTTTCCCGCGGGCGCTACCTGATCAACGAGAGCGTGCTGGCCAAGCCGCACGTGGCCTCGCGCGTGCTCCACCAGTTCCGCGAGCTGGCCGCCACTGAGGACGAGCGCGCTAGTGTGCTCTTCGCGCCGCTCACCTCGCGCGAGATCGAGATCCTGGACTGCATCGCCCGCGGCCTCTCGAACAAGGAGATCGCCAACGAGCTCTCCATCAGCGGCCAGACGGTGAAGAACCACATCACCTCGATCTTGTCCAAGCTCCAGGTGAACGACCGCACGATGGCCGTGATCTATGCCATCCAGAAGGGCTGGATCCGCATGGGGTATGATGCGGGCTCGGGGCGCCCGAATACCGAAAATGGGCAATTGGATATCGCCCGGGGCGAGTAGAGCTCGTCACCGCAGATGTAGTTCGGGAGGGTCGGGGAGGGCACAGCCCTCCCTGAAACATATCTGCCGCAGATCGTAGTTCGGGAGGGTCAGGGAGGGCGGTGCCCTCCCTGAAACATATCCACCAAACCGAAGGGTATGGGAAACACTCTAGGGTATCGGCGCGGGCGGCGCGGCCGTGGGGGAGACGAGCGGCGCGTTGGCGCGCTCAGTGGCGGGGCGCTCGGACTCCCAGATACTCCGCAGCGACGCCAGGGCGAGGAGCAGGAACGCCGCCGCGCACGCGCGGTAGGTGAGGCGCGCCCAGGCGCCGTCGGCCCGCCCGAACACCGTGACCACCATCCCGGCGCACACGAAGGACCAGAGGACCGAGGCGGTCATAAAGGCCGCGAAGAAGACCCCGTAGTCGATAGGCGTCGGGCTGGTCACCCCCACCGCCCCCATCGCGCTGCCGAGCGCGGCCCAGTACGCGACGTTCTGCGGGTTCGTGACTGAGAGCATGACGCCGGCCCGCAGCGCGGCACCGTGCGAGGCGCCCCCTGATCGGAGCGAGGCCGGGACGTGCTGCCTCGCCTCCCGCCACGCGTCCCACGCCAGCCACAGCAGGTAGAGTACGCCGGCGACTCCGATCGGGAGGCGCAGGAGCTCAAGCTGGAACAGGAAGCCGACGCCCGCCAGACCGAGCACGGCCCAGAGCGCGTCGCCCGTGAGCGAGCCGACCTGGACGGCCAGGGCCGAGCGGAAGCCGCCGCGGATGCTCTGCCGGACCGTCTCGGCGAAGACTGCGCCCGGGGTGGCGTTGAAGAGCAAGCCGAGGACAAGGGCGGTGAAGAAGAGTGTCGGCATACATCTTAACGCTTCAGATACCAGCGCTCGATGTTCCCGAGGTACAGCGGCGTGCTCAGGTTCACCGGCCCCTCGAGCGTGGTGACCTGCGGCGCCAGCACCACTGGGATCTGGTCGGCCCATAGGAACAGATACGGCAGCTGGTCTGCTATGCGCGCCTGCGCCAGCCCGATCGCCCGCAGCCGCTCCTCGCGGTCGTAGAGCTGGCGCGCCGCCCCGGACTGGTTGTCGTACGAAGGGTCGCTGAAGCCGCCGATGTTCAGCACCGGGCGCGTGTCGGCCACCCCCTGGTTTATCTGGCTCGAGTGGAACAGCGCGAAGTCGTCCGGGTCGTAGAAGGCATAGTCGCCGAACGCCGGGTCGCCGGCGCCGTTGACCCAGCTGCCCAGCAGCAGGTCGAAGTCGTACGGCGGCGCGTACTTCGAGCGGATGACGGTCTCGAAGTCGGCGCGCTCCACATCGACGGCCACACCGATGCGCTCCGCCGCCGCCGCGATCAGCTCCGCGGCCCGCACCCGGCGCGGGTCGTCGCCGCGCACGAACAGCTGCACCGTCAGGCTGATCCCCTCGCGCTGGCGGATGGACTCACCCGGCGGCACTTTCCAGCCGGCCTCGTCGAGCAGCAGCCGCGCGCCCTCAAGGTCCACTGTGGCTGTCAGCGGCGGCGTCTGATCCGCCCAGGAGCCAGGGACAGCGCTCGACCCGATCGCTGCGCCGCGTCCGCCCGTGACCTCGCCCACGAGCTGCGGGAGGTCGATGGCGCGGGCGAGCGCCTGCCGCAGCCGCAGGTCGGCGAAGTGGCGTCCCTCGCGCGTGTTGAAGGCCAGGAAGTAGTAGCCATTTTCGGGGTAGACGCCTGTCTGGAGGTCTGGTGTCTCCGCCTCCCCGGGACTCCGATCGGGAAGCTCCGCCAGCAGCAGCTGCCCATCGCGCAGGGCGTCGGCGGTCACCTGCGGGTCGGGCGCCACGATGAAGGCCACCCGGTCGAGCAGTGGCTGGCCGCGGTAGAAGCGCGGGTTGCCCTCGAGCGTGACCGACTCGCCGGGCTGGCGCTCGGCGAGCTTGAACGGCCCGCTGCCTACCGGCTGCTCCCAGAAGTTGAGCGCGGCGATGTCCTTGTCGATCAGCAGGTGCTTGGGCAGCACCGGCACCGCCAGGTCGCTGAAGATCGGCGCGTAGCGCTCGGTGAGCGAGATGGTCACGGTGGTGGTGGTGGGGGCGGCCACGTCGGCAATGCGCCGCAGGCTGAGCAGGAGCGCCGTGGTGGGCGAGATCTCGCGCAGGGCGTCGAGCGTGTAGGCCACGTCCTCGGCGGTGAGGGGTCGCCCGTCGTGCCAGGTGACATCAGGGCGCAGGGTGAAGGTGATCAGGCGGCCATCGGGCGCAGCGTCCCACTCCGTCGCTAAGTCTGGCTGGGGCTCGAGCCGCTCGTCGAGCCGCATCAGGCCGCTGTAGAGCAGCGAGGTGATCTGCTCCTCGCCGCGGCTGCGCGGCTGCCAGGGGCGGAGGTCAGGCACGTCGGCGACGAGCCGAACCGTCAGGTTGCCCCCGCGCGGTAGCGGCGTGGCCGTGGCTGGGGGTGCCGTTGGCGGCGGAGGCGTCGGGTCTGGGACGGGGTTGAGTGCGCAACCCACCAGGAAGGTGAGCACGAGCAGCGCGGCGGCGACGCTGGCGGCAAACAGGCGGCGGGTAGGGATGTAGCTCATAGAACCGATTATAGCATGGCGGGTGTGGCCCTCTCGTCAGAGACCACCGCCGACCGGCCACCGACCACCGACACCAGGCGCAATGGTACGGCAACACCACAATGTTACCCTGAACGATGTGAAGGGTCTCACTGATACACTGTGAGACCCTTCGCTTCGCTCAGGGTGATAAACCGTGTGGGAGAGTACTATTCGTTCCGCGTTCAGCGTACTTCTAGTGCCAGTTCAGGTCGTCTTTGTCGCTCCGCTCCGTGTGCGCGCCGGGCTCGTCATCGGTGACCTCGTGCGTGTCGAGCGCGCGGTCCTTGCCCGCGGTGCGCCCGCCGCCGATCGGCCCCTTCGCGCCACCGGGCGGGTAGTACGGGTCGAGGTGTGCCGTGCCCTGGACCTCGCTGTTCGTGAGCGAGACGCTGCCGCCTTGCTCGGGCGGCGAGTCGTAGCCCGTGGACCCCCTGCCGGCGCCGGTGTCGAAGGAGGTGTTCGGCGCGCTGCTGACCTGCTCACCACCGAACCCCCCACCGGTGTCGTGGCCGATCCCGCCGCCTGCCCGCTCGCTGCGCCTGTGCTCTTCGTAGCCGCCCGAGCCCTGGCCGGTGCTCTGGCCGAAGCCGCCCTGGCTGAAGCCCTGGCCGGTGCTCTGGCCGGTGCTCTGGCCGAAGCCGCCTTGACCTGAGCTGCTCATCTGGCTGCCGACGTGGCGCCGCGCGCGCGTGTCCGGCAGGCTGCGGCTGATGATTGAGCTGAGCGCCTGGCCCGCCTGACTCGGCATCAGCTCGCGAAGACTGTTGTTGGCCATAGTCGTCAGAGTCACCAGCGCCGCCGATTTCACCAGACTGAGCTCGCTGTCCACTGGCGCCAGCCACTGCTGCCCGCGGCTTCCCGGTGCCCCGACCTTGTCCCCCATGCTCCCGAGTAGAAAGCCGGCGACCACCGCGGCGCCGAACGCCAGCAGCGGCTGGGAGGCCACGGCACTCTCCAGGTCAAACCCGCTGCCGCCGGTCGGCCGGTTAAGCATCTGCTCCAGCAGCTCCCGCGACTCGCTGCCGCCCTGCGACGGCTGCGCTTCCTGCCAGTAGGTGTTCTCCTCTCGCCGCATCGTTCAGTCCTCCCTGCGCTCCAGGGCGCCGCCGTGCGCGGCGCGTCTCGTTAACGAATAGGAGCAGGGGTCGTGCCAGCAGATCCCGGGAGATGAGTAAATGTTTATTTGACATTTAGGCTTTATTCGTTGCTATAATGCTCCGTAGGCCAGGCTGGACGAGAAATTGCAGAATCGCTCTGCGGCTCCCCGCCCACCCCGTGCGGCGGGGCGTGCTGCGACTGTCACGGGCAGGTGTACGATGCGGAGAAGCGTACGGAGCCTCGGTCGGCCCTCGACCCCGCGCCCCTTCGGGGTTGCGGTCCTCTCGACGACGGGCGTGCTGTTCGGACTGGCGGTGGCCCTAGCCACGCTGGGAGTCGTATCCGCGAGTATGCTGGCGGGTGGGGCATCCACAGGGCTCCTGATCGGCGCGCTCGTGGTGCTGCTGATGGCGCTGACGGTCATCTGGTTTTACTGGGGGCTGTGGGAGATGCTCGGCTCGGCCTGGTGGTCTCACATGTTCCTCGGGCCGCTGGCGGTGATCGGGCTGGCACTTCTGCTGGTAGGGCTGCCCGACGTGGTCGGGCCGATCGCCGGCGGGATGCACGCAGACCTGCGCACAGTCTCCGAGCAGATCCTCAAAGGTGGGGCCGTCGTGCTGATCGGCATTGAGGGCTTGGCGGTAGGCTATCTCCTGACGGTGCGGCGCGCTTTCGGGATCGGTGTGCCGAAGAAGGCGTGGGAGCGGTAGTGTGTTATACTCGGCCACATGACCGAGACGCTTCCCCCCAATACGCGCGCCCTGATCGTCTTCAACCCGATGGCAGGCCAGGCTGAGAGTTTTCAGCAGGACCTCCAGGCCGCCGCGGAAATCTGGCGCGAGAGCGGCTGGCAGGTGGATCTGCGCCCCACCGAGGGCCCCGGTGACGGCACACGCATCGCGCGCGAGGCGGCGGAAGAGGGCTACGATGTGGTGGTGGCCGCAGGCGGCGACGGTACGATCAACGAGGTTGTGAACGGCCTGGCCGGCACGCGGGCGGCCCTCGCGCCGCTGCCCGTGGGAACCATGAACGTCTGGGCACGCGAGCTCGGCCTCCCGCTCCAGCCGCGCGCTACCGCTGAGGCGCTCCTGCAGGCTCGGGTGCGCTCCATCGACCTCGGGCGCGCGGGCAGCCGTTACTTCCTGCTTATGGCCGGGGTCGGCTTCGACGCGGCGGTGGTGGGTGAGGTGCGCTCGCCGGAGAAGCGTCGCCTGGGCATCCTCGCCTACGTCCTGCGCGCCGTGACTGTGGCGCTGCGCTTTCGCGGCGCGCGCGCCCGTGTGGTGGTGGATGGCCGGCGCATCGGCGGGCGGGTGCTGCTG
>JBDLTZ010000242.1:0-9949 GCA_039805565.1 Chloroflexota bacterium
GCCGGAGTCCTTCGCGGTGCGCATCTCGAGGCCGGTGCCCACGTAGGCGATCTCGGTGCGGATGAGCGGCACGGCCTGGCGCTGCATGTTCGTGCCCATGAGGGCGCGGTTGGCGTCGTCGTGCTCGAGGAACGGGATGAGCGCCGTCGACACCGACACCACCTGCTTGGGCGAGACGTCCATGTAGTCGATCCGGTCGACCGGCTCGTCCTCGAAGTCGCCCGCGAAGCGGCAGGAGATCGTGCCGAGCTGGAAGCGGTTGTGCTCATCGAGCGGCGCGTTGGCCTGCGCCACCACGAACTTCTCCTCCTCATCGGCGGAGAGGTAGTCCACCTCCTGCGACACGATCGGGCGGATCTTGATCGTCTTGAGCGGCGTCTCGACGATGCGCTCGGCGAGGGCGCGGTTGATCTCCTGGCCTGCCTCGGCGATGACCTCATCGGTCTTCGGGTTGATGATATCCTCGCGCAGGATCTGGCCGCGGAGCAGCGCGATTGCGATGCGCCGGCCCGTATCGGCGTCCACGCGGCTGCTGCGGGTGGCGATCAGGTCGCCGGTGCGCAGGTCGCGGACGTCGCGGAGCAGGAGACCCTGGCGCTGCCACTCGCTGGCGTTGAGCACCTCGCGGTAGACCTTGCGGTAGGGCGTCTCGAGGAAGCCCATCTCGTTGACGCGCGCGAAGGTGGACATCGTGCCGATCAGACCGATGTTCGGGCCCTCGGGCGTCTCCACCGGGCAGATGCGCCCGTAGTGCGAGTGGTGGACGTCGCGCACCTCGAAACCGGCGCGGTCGCGCGAGAGGCCGCCGGGGCCGAGGGCCGAGAGGCGGCGCTTGTTGGTCAGCTCTGCCAGCGGGTTGGTCTGGTCCATGAACTGGCTGAGCTGCGAGCCGCCGAAGAACTCGCGCATCGCGGCGACCACCGGGCGGATGTTGACCAGCGCGTTTGGCGTGGCAGTATCCGGGTCCTGGAGCGACATGCGCTCCTTGATGACGCGCTCCATGCGCAGCAGGCCGACGCGGAACTGCTGCTGGATGAGCTCGCCCACCGTGCGGACGCGGCGGTTGCCAAGGTGGTCGATGTCGTCGGCGTGCAGGCCAGGGACCCCGGTGTTGAGCTGGATGATGCGCTCGACGATCTTATAGATGTCGTTGGGCAGCAGGACGCGCACCTTCATATCCGGCGTCTGGGCGCGGATATCGGCGCGTGAGTCCTTCTCCCACAGGTTCTTGTTCAGCTTGTAGCGGCCGACCTTAGCGAGGTCGTAGCGGCGGCCGTTGAACAGCAGGCTCTCGAGCAGGGAGCGGGCGTTCTCGAGCGTGGGCGGGTCGCCGGGGCGCAGGCGCTTGTACAGCTCCATGAGCGCCTCTTTGGTGTGCCGCGCCGGGTCCTTATCGAGCGTGACCTTGATGTACTGCTGCTCCTCAGGCGCCATGTGCGTGAAGAGCGCGAGTACGTCCTCGTCCTTGCCGCGCTGGTCGAGCTCGTTATCGGGCGACCACTGGCCCTCGCCGTTGGGCTGAGCCTGCCAGCCGAGCACCGCGCGCAGCAGGATCGTGACGGGGATCTTGCGCTTGCGGTCGACCTTGACCGAGATCACATCGCGCTTGTTGGTCTCGAACTCGAGCCAGGCGCCGCGGTTGGGGATGAGCTTGGCGGAGTGCAGCCCGCGTCCGCTGGTGGGGTCCTTTTCCTCTTTGAAGTAGACTCCCGGGGAGCGGATGAGCTGCGAGACGACCACGCGCTCGGCGCCGTTGATGACAAAGGTGCCGTTCTCCGTCATGAGCGGGAAGTCGCCCAGGAAGATCTCGCTCTCCTTGAGCTCACCCGTGCTGAGGATGCGAAGCTGCACGTTGACGCGCAGCGGCGCGGCGAACGTCATGTCGCGCTCGCGGCACTCGTATTCGTCGTAGCGTGACTCCCCGAACGTGTAGTCCAGGAAGCGCAGCTCCATATTCTTACCGGTGAAGTCGGTGATCGGCGAGATCTCGTCGAACAGCTCCCGTAGCCCCTCTTTACGAAACCATTCGAAGCTATTAACCTGAGTCTCGATCAGTGTCGGCACCGAGATGGCATCCTGGATCTGCGCGAATGAGTAGCGCTGGATCTTTCCTCGGTGCAGACCGTCGATACCCGGGTCGTTGGGCATGATCAGCGGCTGAAGCACAACACTCTCGGTCAACGGGGGCATGGGCACCTCGCACTCTGTCGGTAGTTCAGTAGTCAGTATGCAGTCGTCAGCACAGCGGCCAGCATGACGTAGCCCTGTCCTCGGCCACAGTGCCGTGCTGTCTCCTGGATACTAGGTACTGCCTACTGGCTCCTAACATGCCAAAAACACGAAACGTCCTATCATCGGTTCTGCCCGGCCGGGGGCAGATACCGCTGAGTCGACGCTCGTGAGAACAAAAAGCCTCCGGGAAGGGTGCGCCCGGCGGCGCATGCGTACCTTCGCGCGTGCGTGGGGGGTGAGCCTCCTCCCTCTCCGGCTCTTCCTTCAGTTTGCGAAAAGCAATGATATCACCCGCACTGATCTTTGTCAAGGAGCTGTGTTGAACGTATCGCAACTCTATGGCGGTGGCACAAGGCGTGCGGGGCTATCTCTTGTGCGTGTGCGAGGCGTATGTTATAGTTGAGTGGCAGGCGGGCGTAGCTCAGTGGATAGAGCAGCGGTCTTCTAAACCGTTGGTCGTGCGTTCGAGTCGCACCGTCCGCGCCACGTTATTTGGCTCTCTGCTGCGGAATTTGCACTGGAAGATTCGCCTCGATCTTCTGGCTATTGGCCCAAGTGTCGCCACTAGTGTTGTCATGCGCCAAAATATGTCGCCACTAATCGGGCGACATAGCTCTCAAGAGCCAGTGGTGGGTGCCTTTGTCATGCGATTTGCCGCGGCATCAATAACCGATGCGAGCTCTTTCTCTGTCTCCTGTTCGATCTGCCGATCAATGCGGTTAAGCGCCTCTGCGAACTCGCGCTCCATCGCCGCTCGCAGCGCCATGAGCGCCAGGAGGTCCGGTAGCGCGAGTGTTGAGTCCGCCAGCTTGCGCTGATCGATCCATGCGCTCATGTAGTCGGCGACGATGGGGTTGTCTGCGTGGGGGTCGCGGCCGGACTTCAGGTCTGCGACGATCTGCTTCTGAAGCTTGAGCGCCTCCTTCATGGTGCCCGCCTTGCGGCGGGGGAGCGCCTTCGTCGGACAGCGCGCCCGCCACAGCTTCGCGTCCTCCCCCTCCAGGGTTGCCCACAGCACACCTTACCTGGTCCTGGTAGACGCCGGGAACGTTGGTCGTGCTCCTGCGGCCCATCACGACATCTCGTTCCGGTTCCGCTCGATGTAACTGAGATGTCGGTCGCCTCAGCACCAACAAACAGGATGCCGGGAGCAATGTAACTGCTCCCGGCATCACCCCTTCATTCTTCGACTGAGACCACCGCTTCGAGGTAGCGCTCAAACACTGTTTCGCGCTCCGCCTCTGGAACTGGCGGTCGCTTCGGCTTTGTGCCAAAGGACAGGAATTGTTGGCGTTCCAGTCGCTCGGCAATGTCAGCCATGTCTGTCCAAGGGTCGCTACCATCGCTGTTTGCCAGTGCGACATAGGCTTGGAGTCCAGCTCGCACTGCCTCATCTGACACGAGATCAGGCGCGGTAATAGTTATTTCGTTCGGCAGCGAAGCAAAGACCTGAATCTTGTACGCATCGCCGTTTGTGCCGAAGTAGCTAGTGATGAAGTGCGTGTAGAGGTCTGTGCTGTCACCTGGTGTAAGCCGCGCAATCACCAGCGCCGGATCGTCGAACCCCTCATCCGGCTCCTGAATGAGATATGCACCGTGCTCGCCTGCGTCTAGGACGTTCAGGTTGAAATGGGTCTCCATAGGTGCACCGATCGACCACTCGCACGTGAGGAGCATCCGAAGCTTGCCCGCGTTGGACAACCGCTCGGCGAGGCTATACTCCCCGGACTCAAGATCGTCTTCATCGTAGTCGTCCGGGTCGAGATTGAGCTCCGAGTTCTCGACCAGATCATCCAGCTGCTCCAGCTCGATTGGCTCCGTGGGAATGTAGATGCTCCCCTCTCCGTGCTGATGGAGTGGTGAGGCGATTGCCCTGTCGAGATGGTCAAACAGTCGTTCCAGGCTCATCTATGTGGGCTCCATTGTCTTAAGGGTGGGCGATTTGGACGAGACACAAGCACCAGAGCGCCCCGGCGCGGCGACGATACAGCAGGTTGTGCGCCGCCCGCAGACTACCACTCCCCTCCGATCCGCACAAGCCGCCCTCGCCGCTCTAGTGCTCGGCCACTGCTGCCGCGCTTGCGCAGTGCACCTCGGTGGCGCGATACATGTCTGGCTCACGCACCCGCGCGATGACCATCGCTGCCTGTAGCTCGCAGGTTGGGTTGTGCGCGACCCGGATCAGGCCGCGCGCCCCTGAGAGGCTCATGCCGCGCTCCTTCCCGACGACTGCCTATCCGCGGTACACTCATACCTGGCCTTGCAGCGAATATCCTTCAGGCCGGCGCGGTTGCGGTAGACTGTCAGCAGCACTGGCGCATCGCCGGTATCGTTGACCACGAGGACAACGCCCTCCAGATGTGCGTACCGCCGGTAGCGCTCAAGATCTCGCGGCATATCGCGCCGGCCGAGAAAGACGTGGAGCACACCGCCACTTCGGATACCTCGACCGTACTCCAGCACGAAGGCCATGTCCTCGTCGCTCACGTTACGCTGCGCCTGCCGGGTGCGCGCGTGATGGGTCAGCCGAATAGTCAACTCCATAGCCCCCTCGTTTCACTCGCATTTGCTTTCACTACTCTCGTGATAAGACAACACCTGCGCGACAATTTCGCACACAACTGTCACTATTGTTATCGTCTTTTTATTGACGCGAGATACCGTAGATGCGTACCATAGGTGCACATTGCACCGTCGGTGCTCCTCCCAGTGTTCTGACGAGGAACAACGTCATGGGACAGAGTCGCCCCTGGCACGACGTCGTCATCGAGTGTCAACCCAAAGTCCAGCGCCTGCGTGCGACCCTCACGACCGGTGGGACCCTCACGCCCGAGCTCCACCACGACCTCCACAGCATCATCCTCGCGATGCGGAACTACCTCCTGCACCGCGCCAGCGAGCTGCGCCCCTACGGCGACGACGTCCTCGACGAGGCGCTCCTGGCGATCATCGAGCAGCTCCACCACGACCTCCACAGCCCGGGGTTCCGCAGCATGGAGGGGAAGTTCGGCTCGTACATCTCGACGACCACAAACCGAGTCGTGAGGGAGCTGCGCCGAAAATACGGGCAGTTGAACATCTTATCTACCAGTGTGAGCCTGGATGCGCCGGTCGGTGAGGATGGCCGCGCCCGCCACGAGCGCATCGAGGACGTCACGCCGGAGCGGCTGGCCGCGGAGTTCGCGGAGGAGCGCCTCCGCGCTCGCCTGCGGGAAGCGATCACCCGGCTCCCCGTGCGGGACCGGGAGGTGCTGACGATGCGCATGGACGGCGTTCCGGGGAAGCAGATCGCCGCACAGCTGGGAATGTCACAGCCGAATGTTACCCACATCTACAATCGAGTGGTCGAGCGCCTGCGCCGCGAGCTGGTGGAGGGTTCCTGAGATGGACGAGCGGCAGTACTTCATCGAGGCGGCCCTGCGTTACGAAGCGCTCCTCGAGTCAGGCCAGCAGCTCTCGCTCGACGCCTTTGTCGCCAGTGAGCCTGAGGCCACGCGCGCGGAGCTCCGGGCGTTCCTCGAAGACAACCACACGCTCGGCCCGCTGGACATCCCGGCGATGCTCACCCCCGAGCAGGAGGCCCGCGCGGACGCGGTCATCGCACGAGCGATGCAGGCCTGGGGTGTCGCGCCGTCACTGGCCACGCGCAACCTGACCGAGCTGCGGAAGGCGCGCAATCTCACGGTTGGGCGCCTCGCGCGCCAGCTGAAGCTGCCGGTGGATGTGCTCGCCCGCATCGAGCGCGGCAAGGTTGCGGCCGCATCGATCCCGCCCCGGCTCGTGCGCGAGCTCGCCGACCTCCTCCAGGAGACCGCCGCCGCCGTCCAGGCTGCACTCACGACACCGGCACCCCTTGCCACAGCGCGCTTGAACGCCGTAGACGGCACCGTCGAGGGGGAGGAGCCGGTCGTGACCTTCGTCCAGGCCTTCACTGACAGTGCGCCGGCGCCTGAAGAGCGCTCGGCCTGGGAGCGTGAGATCTCATGAGCGTTCGCTGGCAGCACATCCGCGTGATGGCCGCCGAGGTGCGGCAGGCGTACGTCGAGCGAGCTGTTCCGCTATCCCTGATGCCGCTGGACCTGGGTGAGCTTGCCGAGACCCTCTACGAGCTCACGGTCGTACCCACTGCGACGCTCAGCGACGGCGTGCACGGCACGGTCGAACCGGAGTTGCAGGTCATCCGCGTCCGGCGCGACCTCCCGCCGGCGCGCCAGCGCTTCATCATCGCCCACGAGCTCGGCCACATCGCGCTCGAGGGGCTGCACAGCGAGGGCTTCCTCGACACCGACGCGACCCTCGACGAGCGCGCGGCCGGAACGAGCGCGAGCGACAGCGCCGTACAGAGCTACAACACGCGCGAGCGGCATGAGCAGGAGGCGAACCTCTTCGCGCTGGAGCTGCTCATCCCGGCCGATGAGCTTTGGCGTGCGGTGCAGCAGCCGGGGTGGCAGCTGACTGAGCTCGCGGCTCGTTTCGCGGTCTCGGCAGATGCCGTCCAGGCCCAACTCGTGAACGTCTGCTGCGTCGAGCCGCTTGCCGTAGCCGCCGAGCAGCACGCCGCCGGCGCCAACCTCCCGCCCGATCCCGAGCAGCAGGCGGCGGTCGATGCCCCGCTGCCGCTCTTGCTCGCCGCCGGCCCTGGCACCGGCAAGACCCGCAGCATCGTCGCAAAGTACCTCGATTTGGTTCGTCAGGGCGTCGACCCGGCGAGCATCCTGGCGCTGACCTTCTCGAACAAAGCGGCTGACGAGATGCGCGGCCGGATCGTGGCGGCGCTCAAGCGTGCGCGGCCGGCGCTGGCTGGGCGGGTCGACATCAGCACGTTCCACGCGTGGGGGCTGAACATCCTGCGCGCCTACGGGGCGCATCTCGGCCTACCGCTCGACGTGCGGCTGCTCGACACCGGCGACCTGTACGTGTTGCTGCTCCGCAACCTCGCGGCGCTCGAGCTCGATCACTTCAAGGACATCCGCAATCCGCCGCGCAACCTGCTGGCGATCATCAAAGCCATCAGCCGTATCAAGGACGAGCTGCGCACGCCGGAAGAATATGCTGTGCTGGCAGCGGCCGAGGCCGAGCGTATCGTGGCACTCGCGGAAGCGGAGAACCCTGGCGCGACGAAGAAGGCTCAGCAGGCGCGCGAGAAGGCTTCCCGTCAGGCGGCCGCGCTGCGCGAGCTGGCCGCCGTCTACCCGCGCTACGAGGCCGTGCTGCGCGAGAACGGGGTGCTCGACTACGGCGACCTGATCGTGCTGGCCTGTCACGCCCTGCGCGATGCGGGTGTTGCCGGTGCCCTGCGCGCGCAGTACCACTCCATCCTGGTCGACGAGTTCCAGGACATCAACTACGCCTCGGGCGAGCTGGTGCGGCTGCTGGATGGTGGCCGCGGGCGGGTGTGGGCGGTGGGTGACGCCTGGCAGAGCATCTACCGCTTCCGTGGCGCCTCGGCGGCGAACCTGGACCAGTTCGGGCAGCGCTTCCCCGGCGCGACTGTCGCGCACCTGACGCGCAACTACCGCTCGCTCCAGCCGATCCTCGATGCGGCGCAGGCGGTGATGGCCGACGACAGCCGCGCACCGGAGCGCCCGTTGCTCCAGGCACAGCGAGGAGCTGGCCGACAGCAGCACGTCGTCGAATGGGTAGCGCCGACCAAACGTGACGAGTACGCCGCCATCGCACACGACATCCTGCGGCGGGTGGGAAAGCGTGCGCGCATTCGGCCGGCGTGCGTTGGTGTTCTCACCCGTCCGCCCCTCACGGTGCACGCCGGCCAGGGCGTGCGACGAATCCCCCTCACGGCGCACGCCCGCCGGCGCTGGCGCTTCCGCGACCACGCCGTACTCTGCCGGAAGAATGACCACGCCGTGCAGCTCGCGGGCGTGCTCGAAGCGCACGGCATCCCGGTCGACAGCATCGGTGACGTCTTCGAAACGGCGGAGGTCAAGGACGCTTTGGCGATCTGCGCGCAGGTGCGGGCGACGAACAGCGCCGGGCTGCTGCGCGCGCTGACCATGGACGACCACCGGCTCGAACCGGCCGACCTGAACCGGCTGGTAAGCCTAGCGCGACGGTCAAGCCAATCGCTGCCCCGTGCGGCTCGCGACCCGGAGATCGTGGTACAACTGAGCACGCCGGCACAGGACGCACTTGCACGACTGCACCAGACACTCGCGGCGCTCGAGGGCTACGATGACGCGTGGCAGGTGCTGGTGGCCTACCTGTTCCAGTACAGCGGCGCGATGCGGGTCCGCCTCACCCGCGCCGGCCAGGATGACGGCGCAGCCCAGCGCGAGCTCGCCCACCTCGGCCGGCTGCTGATGACCGCCCGCAACTTCGTGCGGCAGGCGCCACCGACCGAGTGCGGCGCCGCTGACTTCATCGCGTACGTGCGGACGCTGCGCGCCGCCGACGCCACGTCGACACAGACGATCGCCGGGCGGCCCGACGTGGTGCGGGTGATGACCGTACACAGCGCCAAGGGGTTGGAGTTTCCGATCGTCTACATCCCGCATCTCCAGGAGGGCCAATTCCCGGTGAAAGGCAGTCGGCAGGGGGTGCCACAGCCCGAGGCACTGGTGCGCGGTGGAACCGAGAGCGAGAGCCAGGAAGAGCGCTATCTGCTCTACGTCGCACTGACTCGCGCCCGCGACCGGCTGGTGCTGACGCGCTCGCTGGATGGCGGCAAGAAGTCGAATGGGGAGCCCAAGGAGGCGGTTCGCTGCCAGTTCCTCCCTGGGGGTCCAGGTGGAGCGGATGCGCCGTGGCCGCTCCGTGTCGTCCCGGCGGCTGACACGTGCCCGACGCCCGCGCTGGAGTTGCGCCTCCGTATCAACCCACGGCCGCGCATGCCGCTGCCTGCCTCCAGCATCGACCTGGAGGGGTGCCGGCGGCGCTTCCTGTACCAGTACGTCTACCAGCTCTACGACGACCAGTCGCCCTATCTGCGGATGCACCAGGCCATCCGCGAGTCGGTCAAGCTGCTGCTGGAGGGGGCGGCGCGTTGCGAGATATTATCTCAGGAGTATGAGGTGCGGACGCTTCTTGTTGGGCAGCTCGAGCGGTATGAGCTTATAGACGTTTTGTACGCGGACGACTACGCGGCCGAGGCGTGGCGCCACGTCCATGGGGTGTGGGAGAACTTGCGAGGCGGCCGGCTCGCGCCGGAAGATATCAACCGGCGCGTCGTGGTCGAGCGGCCGGCTGGAGCGATTGAGGTGCGGGTGGATCGCGTGGAGCAGGCCGGCGGACGGGAGCGCTGGGTGTGGACGCGCTCGGGGCAGCCGGGTGGCGACGACCACCTCCGCGAGCGGGTGATGCTCTACGCCCTGGCGCAGCAGACTGAGGGCAAGCGCGACGCCGACGTGGCTATCCACTACACGACGAGCGGCGAGCTGCGGCCGGCGCTACCCAGTCCGACGGTGCTCGGCAACCACACCGCCAAGATCGACGCGCTCCTGGAGCACATGGCCGCAGGGCGCTGGGAGCCGAGCTTCGGCCCGCACTGCGACACCTGCCCGTTCAATCTGATCTGCCCGGTATAAGGAGGGAGTCCAATGCTCCAGGGACTGTTCGGCAACGCGTCCGAGGTCGATATCAAAGCCCGCCTGCGCGGGCTCTATCGTAGCTCGGGTCGCATTCGGCAACAGCATCCTGAAGGCGGCGGCTTCCTGCAGCCTCTATTGTGAGGTTTACGGAGGCGATCCAGGACCCGCAGCAC
>JBDLTZ010000243.1:0-10466 GCA_039805565.1 Chloroflexota bacterium
AGCCCGATGTGCTGCGTCAGGTGCTGGAGCTGAGGGGCTAGGGGAGAGCCCGCTCTTCCGCTGACGCGAAGAGATGCTGCCTTAGCCCGCTCCTCTGCCTGCTCCCCCACCCGCCCTGCCGGCAGAGACGCCGACCGCCCGCCGGCCGCGGTCAGCCGCCCCTGTTGGCAGGAGGGCGGACGGGCGCCGTGCTGAGACGGGAACGCGCCCTAGCCAAGACGGCACCCTTTCGCGCCAGCGTACGAGACAGCCCTTCAGGCAGGCACCCAAAAAGAAAGGGCGAGGCGGCATCTCAGCCGCCCCGCCCTCTCCGGCATCCCACAGCCAACGTGCTCAGGCCCGCCCCTCGCGCATGTGGAGGAACAGCGCCACCGCACCCAGCAGCCCGGCGTCGGCGCCTAGCTCCGCCAGGCGCACCGGTATCTCGCGGTAGGCCACCATCGCCCGCGTCCGAATCACCTGCCGCGCCCTGTCGAGCAGCTGCGGGTTGTTGATCGCCACGCCGCCGCCCAGCAGGATGAGGCCCGGGCTGTACAGGTGCAGCATGTTCACCAGCCCGATGCCCAGCAGGTCGCCCTCGCGCTCCATCAGCCGCACCGCCAGCGGGTCCTCCGCCGCCGCCGCGGCCGCCACGTGCGCCGCCGTCACCGTGGCCGGCGTGGCCATGCCGTGGAGCGCCGTCGAGGGCTCGGCCGCCATCGCCGCCGCCGCCGCCCGCGCGATCGCCGGGCCCGCCGCCAGGTTCTCCCACGAGGCGCCCGTGGACCAGTCGATGATGTGGTGCCCCACCTCGGCCGCCGCGCCGTGGTGCCCCAGCACCAGCCGCCCGTCGGCGATCACCCCGCCGCCAATACCGGTGCTCACCGTCACGTACACCAGGTCGCGCTGGCCGCGCCCCGCGCCGAACAGCCACTCGCCCAGCGCCGCCGCGTTCGCGTCGTTGCCGAGCTCCACCGGCAGGCCCGTGCGGTCCGCCAGGATCGACCGCAGCGGCACGTTCTCCCACCCCGGCAGATTCGGCATCGTGAACACCACCCCAGCGAACGGGTCGAGCGGCCCGGGTGAGCCAATGCCGACCCCCGCGAGCACCCCGCCGGGAGGTAGCGCCGCGCGCATCTGCTCGATGCAGTCAATGATCTTCTCGACCACCGGCGCCGGACCGTAGGCCCCCTCGGTGGGCACGCGCACGATCTGGTGGATGGCCCCGCGCTCGTCGGCCAGGGCCGCGCGCAGGTTCGTGCCGCCGAGATCGACGCCGATGATGTATCGCATGGGAGAAGCCCCTCTGTGAAGCGTGTGTAATGTCGCGCGATTATACCATCTGTTGCAGCCCAACTGACCCCGTGCTATACTTGCCCTCCGAGTGAGGACCTCAGGGTGTGCGAGAGCCCCAGCATGAAGCTGCGTTTCCGCGGTCGGACCGACGTCGGCAAGACCCGCGAGCACAACGAGGACGACTACGGCTACGGCGAGGGCGCGCAGGTCGATCAGCTCGGCGCGCTCTTAGTGGTGTGTGACGGGATGGGCGGCCACGCGTCCGGCGAGGTCGCCAGCCACCTCGGCGTCGAGACGATTATCGCCGCCTACTATGAGGACGCGGACGATGACCGGCCGGGCGCGCTGCACTCCGCCTTCGAGCAGGCCAACGCCCGCATCTACACCGAGGGCCGCGGCAGCATGGGCACCACCGGTGTCGCCGCCCTGCTCCACCAAGACGCGCTCCACATCGCCAACGTGGGTGACAGCCGCGCCTACGTGATCCGCGGCGGCGAGCTGCGCCAGATCTCGCGGGACCACTCGCTCGTGAGCGAGCAGATGGCGGCTGGGGTCATCACCGCGGAGCAGGCCCGCTCGCTCTACTACCGCAATGTGATCACCCGCGCCCTCGGCTACCAGCCCGAGGTGGCCGTGGATCTGTTCCGCTGGCCGCTTCAGCCCGCCGACGTGGTGGTGCTTTGCTCGGATGGCCTCCACGGCCTCGTGTCCGATGAAGAGATCTGCCACATCGCGTCGGCTGAGCCGCTCGAGGACGCGGTAGAGCGCCTGGTGGATCTCGCCAATGAGCGCGGCGGTAGCGACAATATCACGGTGGTGATCGCCCGCGTCGATGCGCTCGACCGGCTCGGCGCCGCGGACGACAACGGCCATAGCGACGACCGCGTGACGGTCGAGCTCCCCACGGCCGAGGAGCAGCAGTCGGCTGAGACGGCGCGGCTCGGCACGGCCAGGACCGCGCAGCTGCACACGACGGCGACGGAGCGGATGCCGGCCGGTCAGCTCCCCGCCCGCGGCGCGCCGCGCCCGCGCCGGCTCGGCCTCGCCGGCGTACTGCTCTCGGCCCTGCTGCTGCTGACGCTCGGGGTAACGGTTGTCCTCCTGCGGCCGTCGCCCGTCCAGGCGCCTTCCCCCTCTCCCACGGTCGCCACCACTGCGCCTGCTACTGCCGAGGTGACCCCCGCGCCTGCCACCCCCGGCCGCACTGCCACCCCCGGCCGCACTGCCGCGCCTGCCACCCCCGGCCGCACTGCCGCGCCTGCCCGCACCGCCACCGCGGTCCCTACGCGCGCCACCGCAACGCCGTAATACCGCTGCCCCACACTGCGTGCTTACCCTCCGTATGGTACAATGCCATAATCGCAAATCTGTTCGATCCAGAGGCGCCCTATGCCCATTCGCGTGCTAGACCCCACCGTCGCCGCCCAGATCGCCGCCGGCGAGGTCGTCGAGCGGCCCGCGTCGGTCGTACGCGAGCTGGTCGAGAACGCCCTCGATGCCGGCGCGCGGCGCATCACTGTTGAGGCCCGCGGCGGCGGCCTGCGCGAGATCAAGGTCCAGGACGATGGCTGCGGGATCGGTGCGGACGAGGTCGAGACGGCCTTTATGCGGCACGCCACCTCCAAGCTCGCCAGCGCCGATGATCTGTGGGACATCCACACTCTCGGCTTTCGCGGTGAGGCGCTGCCCTCGATCGCCTCGGTGGCCCAGGTGGTCTGCATCACCCGCGCGGCCGGCGAGGAGCTCGGCACCGAGCTGCGGATCGCCGGCGGCGAGCTCCAGGCCCGCGCGCCGCGTGGATGCACCCCCGGCACCGCCCTCAGCATCCGCAACCTGTTCTACAACACCCCCGTGCGCCGCGAGTTCCTCCGCAGCGAGGCCACTGAGTCGGCCGCGATCTCCGCCACTGTCACGCAGTACGCCCTGGCCTACCCTGAGGTGCGCTTCACCCTGCTGCTCGACGGGCGCCTCGCGCTCCAGACGGGCGGCGCCGGGGACGTGCGGGCGGCGCTGGTGGAGGTCTACGGCCTGGACACGGCCCGCCAGCTCCTGGCGGTGGACTCCTCCTTCGGCGAGGGCCCCGAGGCAGTCCAGGTGCGCGGCATGGTCTCGCCCCCGGGCCTCACCCGCAGCTCGCGCTCGGCCATCCACCTGTTTGTCAACCGGCGCGCGGTGGCGGCGCGCGGCCAGCTGGCGATCGTGGTCGAGGAGGCCTACCACACCCTGATGATGAAGGGCCGCCACCCGCTCGCCGTGCTCGATATCCGCGTCCACCCCGGCGCGGTAGACGTCAACATCCACCCTACCAAGGCCGAGGTCAAGTTCCGTGACTCGCCGCGCGTCATGGGCGTGATCAGCCGCGCGGTTCGCGACGCGCTGGTGGACAGCGGCGTGCGCCCGTGGGCCGAGGAAGGCGCGCCGCTGCCTGTCGAGACCGCGCAGCGCCGCTTTGAGCTGCGCCGCCTCGGCTCGCGCTGGGAGGACCCGGGGCAGCGTGACTGGGGGGCCATGACTGGCGGTGAGCAGGCCGAGGGGCAGTCCCGCTGGGTCGGCGCCGAGCGTGAGGTGCGGGGCGAGAGTGGGAGCGAGGACTGGGGAGGCGGCACGTCCGAGCGCGAGGACTGGGGCAGCGGTGTGGTCGAGCGCGAGGCGTGGGGCGGCGCACACCATCAAGAGACCGACCCCATAGCAGGCAGCACTCAGCACTCAGCACTCAGCACTCAGCACCCAGCACCCAGCAAGCTGCCCCCCCTCCGTATCGTCGGGCAGGTCTCGCAGGCCTACATCGTGGCCGAGACCCCCGACGGCATGTACCTGGTGGACCAGCACGCCGCCCACGAGCGCATCACCTATGAGCGTCTCATGCGGCAGCGCGGCAGCGGCGCCGTCGAGCGCCAGTCGCTGCTCATCCCGCTGGTGGTGGAGCTGCCCCCCGCCGCCCAGGCGATGCTGCTCGCTAGCGCGGATCAGCTCGAGGAGTGGGGCTTCACAGTGGAGGAGTTCGGCCAGGGGCTGCGCGTGCGCGCGGTGCCGGCGGTGCTGCATGTGGCTGATCTGGGGCAGGCGCTGCAGGAGGTGGCCGACAAGCTGAGCGGGCGCGGTGGGAGCTCGCCGATGGACTGGCGCGAGGCCATGCTGACCACGCTCTCGTGCCACACCTCGGTGCGCGCCGGCCAGAGCCTCTCGGTCGACGAGATGCGCGAGCTGATCGCCCAGCTCGAGCGCTGCAACTCGCCCCGCACCTGCCCGCACGGCCGCCCGACGATGATCCTGCTCACGCACACGATGATCGAGCGCCAGTTCGGGCGTATCAAGTGACGAGCCGCGCGCAGTGAGAGCCGCGCCGTGCTCAGCGCCCGGCAATCACGGCGTATCGCTCCGGCTCGCGATGTTCCCCCAGAGCGAGGCGGCGATCTGCGGCGGGACCGTGATCGTCTGTCCGGCCCGGTGTAGTGTTACCCCGTATGATCCCGAGCGGTCGGTCACGTCGAAGCGCTCGCCAGGCACCAACCCGTTCGCCTGGAGGTAGCGGATGAGCTCGGTGTCCTCCTCGGCTTCCTCGACGATGCGCTGCAACGTGAAGGCCTGACCCGCCTCGACGTCTGCCAGCCGCACGTCGCCGAGGTAGCCCGCGCCGCGCCCGGGGATCGGGTTGCCGTGCGGGCATGTGGCCGAGCCGCTCACCAGAGCCTCGATGCGCGCCTCCATCGTGGGCGAGAGCGCATGCTCCAGGCGCACCGCCTCCTCGTGGATCTGGTGCCACTGTAGGCCCATGACGTCCACCAGGAAGCGCTCCAGCACCCTGTGCCGCCGCACCATCGCCTCGGCCAGCGCGAAACCCTCGTCCGTCAGGCTGATCTCGCCGCGCGTGTCCCGCGTGATGTAGCCGCGTTTCTCCATGCGCTGCACAATATCCGTGACGGTGGGCGGCGTAACGCGCATCCACTGGGCCAGCCGCGCCCCGATCACCGGCTCGTTGCGCGCCGCGAGGTAGTAGATCACCTCGAGGTACTCGCGCATCTTCTCAGTCGGCCCGTCGCCACCGCGGCGGCTCTCGCGAGGGTGCTTGGTCGCTTCGGCCATGGTGTTTACCCCACGCAGCTGATCCTCTTCGGCAGCGGTATTATAAGGCGGTGCGCCGGCCGGCGCAAGGAACCGGCGGGTTGGATTGACACAATCGTTCGCTGCGCGTATAGTAGCCACATGCGCGAGCGTATCGGCGAAGTCATCGAGTCCACCACCACCAGTTTCACCGCAGGCGCCTACGAGCTCCTCGCGGCCCCGCCGTTCGGGGCGCTCGTCCGCGCGCAGGCCCGCGCCGAGGGGACGGCCGTCTACGGGCTGGTGTACGACATCCGCACCGGCAGCAAGGAGCCCGGCGGCCGGGCGCTCGTCCGCGGCCGAACCTACGAGGGCCGCGAGCTGTACGACGCCGAGATCTACCACGAGCACCCCGACTTGGCCGAGGTGCTTCAGACCGAGTTCTCCGCCATCACCGTGGGCTTCGTCGAGGGCGGCCGCACCTACCAGTATCTCCCGCCCCACCCGCCGCCTGTCCACTACAGCGTATACGAGTGTCTGGGCCCCGAGCTGGCCGCCTTCGCCTCCCAGACAGACTTCTTTCGCACGCTGCTCTTCGCCAGTCACATCCCCTCGGACGAGCTGCTGTCCGCGGTGATTCGCGCCGCAGCCCGTGCCCACCCCGCTGATGAGGACCGCGCCTTCCTGGTGCGCGCGGGCCGCGAGGTCGCCTCGCTCCTCAAGGATGACTACGACCGCCTCACGGCCATCCTGCGCCGCATCAGACCATGACAAAGGCTGAAGTATGAACGCTGAACGCTGAACGGCTCGGGATGCCCCCGAAGCAGTGCAGCTTGGGCGCATCCAGTTCCCTCAGCGTTCAACCTACAGTGTTCAGCGTTTTGGTCTTGTGTAAGGACTTCCCATCAGGTATAATCGACCATAGCCAAACGCGCACCGACTTACGCTTCGACACGCCACCCCGCCGCGCGTGGGCCGGCATTCGCGCGATATGCGCTGGACCAGGAGGGTGAGGTGCCTAGCTCGATCGTGCTCGTCCACGCCCACGCGCTCTTCCGCGAGGGGCTGCGCCACCACCTATCCGCCGCTCCTGAGTTCCGCATCGCGGGTGAGGCCATCAACGGCCAGCAGGCGATCCAGCTCGTCGACAACACTGACCCCGACGTCGTGCTGATGGAAATGGACCTCCCGGGGGTCAACGGCCTCGAGGTCGCCAGAGCGATCAAGCGCTCGCACCCCCACATCGGTATCGTTCTCCTCAGCGCCTCGATGGAGGGCCAGGAGGTCGTCAAGGCCATCCGCGCCGGCGTCGCGGCCTGCGTCCCGCGCAACGTCGCCCCCGACGCGCTCCTCCGCACCCTCAGCCAGGTCCACCGCGGGGACTACCCGATCAACGACCTGGTGCTCTCACTGCCGGACGTGGCCTCCCAGGTGCTCGCCGCCTTCCGCCAGATGGCGGTCGACGAGGACACCCAGAGCATCTACTCGCCGCTCTCCCGCCGCGAGCTGGAGGTGCTCGAGCTGGTGGCTGCCGGCCGCACCAACAAAGAGATTGCCGCTCAGCTCGACATCAGCAACCAGACGGTCAAGAACCACGTCTCCTCTATCCTCCGCAAGCTGGCCGTCAACGACCGCACCCAGGCTGTGGTCTACGCGATGCGCCGCGGGTGGATCAAGGTGTCCCTGCCCGGGGAGCCGTAGCCGCTACCCCTGCCGGGGCCGCTTGAGCAACCTCGCGCGCTGCCCTATAATGGCGCGAGCTCCCTCCCCCGTATTCGCCGTCGTGGTCACGGAGGCCGCAGCGCCCGCCGCTGCGTACTGACTACCGACTACTGACTACCGACTACAGGCATGAATCGAAACCACGCCCTCGCCTGGCTGCTGTGCGGGCTGCTGCTGCTGGCGGCCGGCTGTGAGCAGACGTCGATCGCCGAGCAGGAGCAGATCCGCAACGCCCAGACGCTCCAGGCCTCGACCCCATCGGCCACTGCTACGGTCACCGGCACGCCCACATCCACATCCACCGCCACCGCCACATCGACCGTCGGGCCGTCGCCCACGCCCACCAGCTCGCCGGTGCCCAGCCCGACGCCGCTGCCCCCTACCGCCACACCCAACCCGGCGCTCGCGGGTTTCAGCCTTTGCAACCAGGCCGCCGGAGACCCCGCCGCGGGGCGCTTCCTGGCGCGTGTGACCGGCATCACCACCACCGTGGAATCGGCCTTCGAGCGCGTGACGATCGGCCTCGACGTCCCGGCGGACTCGGCCGAGCCCCACGCCGTGGCCCGCTGCCTCTCCACCGCGGGGGATATCCCCGAGGTCGGCCAGCCCGCCATCAGCAGCCCCTTCGTGATCCAGCTCGACCTCGGCGGCTGGCTCCACGACGACGCCTTCCGCACCGCGGTGCTCACCCCTACCGCCGAGCTCTCCGGCACCACAGTGCTCCGGAGCCTCACCTACCGCTACGACCGCGACTCGGGCGTGGGCGCCAGCCTGGCCTTCGGTGTCCCGGAGCCGCTGCCCTTCCGCGTCGCGCTTGAGACGGACCCCTACCGCCTGGTGCTCGAGGTTGCCAAGACCTCGCCGATCGGCCCGGCCAGTGATATGCTCTCGACCCCGGCCGGGCAGGGGGCCCGCCCCGCTGTCCCGCTGCTCTACATCCAGGGCGGCGACATCTGGCGCGCCGACGGCGGCGCGCCGCGCAACCTGACCGAGCAGACCCGCGGCGGCCAGTACGGCGACGTTACCTCGCTTGCCGTCAGCGCTGACGCCGGCGTGGTGGCCTTCTGCGCATCCGAGCCCGGCGCTGATGCCGGCGACGCCCTGGCCCCCGGGGCGCTCTGGGCGATGACCCTCGATGGCCAGGACCAGCGGCTTCTCGCCGCCCCCGGCCGCTCGTGCGCCTACCCGGCCCTCTCGCCCTCCGGCGCCGCGGTGGCCTTCGCCGTGGACGAGGCCGGGGCGACGCCGCCGCGCCTCAGCATCTACACCATCGCGCTCGACGGCGATGCCGGGGAGCGGCGAGTCACCCCCGCCCAGGACGAGTGGAGCCGCTTCGGCCCCCAGTGGCTGGGCGAGGATCGCCTGGTGTATGCTGCTGTCGCCGAGGATGGCCGCAGCACGCTGTTCCTGCGCACCCCCGATGGCCAGGAGCTCGATGTCGGCGCCGCGCTGACCCTCGGCGACCGCTACCGCGCCCTGGGCCTGCCGCTCGCCGCCCCCGACGGGAGTGCCATCGCCGTCGAGGGCCTGCGTGCGACCGCCGAGGGCGCCGACCTCCTCCTGCTCGACGCCAACGGCCAGGAGATCAAAGGGCAGAGCCCAATCGGCGGCGGCTACTGGAGCTGGCCTGCTGCATGGAGCCCCGACGGCATGCTTTACTACCTCACAGCGGAGTGCGCCAGCGACGCGGTGCTGACCTATGCGCTCCACGCCCGCGCGCAAAGCGGCCAGGATCGCACGGTAGCCCTCGGCAGCACCCTTGGCGACCTCGGCGCGTTCGCTGCTACCGACGGCGGCCTGGCCTACGTCACGCACGACTCGGCCGTCGCCGGACCGCGTGGGCCGCAGCGCCCTGCGCGACCGGCCCCGAGCGCGCTCTGGTTTTGGGATATCGCCGGCGGCGCCCGCGAGCGGCTCGCCGAGTCGGACACCGCGATCACAGTGCTAGGCCGCTAGGGCGGAACGCTGAAGGCTGAACGCTGAGCGCCAACGCTCCTGGGTGTCAGGACGCGATGCACAACCAACAAATGTGATCAACGTCTGTGCACTCCGCTGTCGAAGGTAGTACAACAACGAACCTTCGGCGGCAAAGCGCAGTTGCACGGCAACGCCGCACTGTCACCCTGAGCAAAGCGAAGGGTCTCGCGGCGCCAGTAGTGGGAGATGCCTCGCTTCGCTCAGCATGACAAACCTCGTTGTCGTACTAGGCGCAAGGCTCTTACGGCGAAGGCCCGGTGATCCGCAGTGGATCGCCGGGCCTTCGCAGTCTCTCACGACTCACGACTCAAGACTCACGACTCAAGACTCAGCACTCACGTTACGGCTCCCGCGGCTCACCAAGCTCCGCCACGGCCTCCGGCACGCTCTTGCCCGCGAGCGGCGTATCGCCGGTGGAGAAGCGCCAGCTGTAGCTGAACGGCGCGCCCCCGTACGTCCCCGCCACCTCGACCACGAACACCGTGCTGTCCGGCAGGTTGGCCGCCGGCACGATCTGCACACCCTTGTGGCCCGCCGGCAGGTTCGTGTCCGCCGCGTGGGCGATCGCCGTGCCGGACTCGGTGCGGAGGCTCGTGCTGATGATCTGCGGCGCACTGCCGAAGTAGCGCCACATCAGCGTGATTGGGTAGCGGCTCGCCGGGATGCTTGTCTGGCCCGCCACCGGGTAGCGCACCGGCCACCCGCTGTACGACGTGTCGGCGCCCATGTTCGTGCGCGACAGCACGTCGAGCGCGGCTGCTTCGCGGTTGGCGGCTGTGTAGAAGCCGTAGCCGAACACTGGCGTCGTGGGGTAGATCATCCAGAGCCGGTGCCCCACCGAGCTCATCCAGCCGTCCACCGCGTCCGCGTCTGTCCACGAGGTGCCGCTGCCGATCCAGGCGTTGCCCTTCCCGGCGCAGATCTGCCCCGCCGCCGAAGCGTACGGCTTGCTCGGGTCCTGGTTGTGCGTCAGGTGGTTGTTCTCGGCCATGTAGCGCGCGTGCTCGACGCAGTTCGCGTCCAGCCCGGCGTCGGTCGTCACAGGCGAGACCCCCGCCACGGCCCGGTAATAGTTCACCCGGCCCAGCCAGTCGGTCGGCATCGAGGAGGGCGGCACGGGCGGCACAGTCGAGCCCGGGCCCATGACAATGGGGGTGTAGGCGCGGGGCTGCATGTCTGACGCCCCGGCGCGGGTAACAGGCGCGTGTCCCACCAGTATGGCGCATAGGAGCAACGCCAGAAAGGCGGGAGCAGAGCGGCGGTATGTAAGCATGATCAGCTCCTGTAAGCCACGCCTGTGGAAAGCCATGGGCTGTTTCCGGAGGGCATGAGCCCGGCAGAACGTGGTATGTGAGAGCGCCTCAGCTCGCTGTATGCTAAGGCGCTGTGTGGTCGGCTGAGACCTGAGACGGTCCTGCGACCTCGGTGGGAGGCGCTTGGAAAGAGCTGGG
>JBDLTZ010000244.1:0-10276 GCA_039805565.1 Chloroflexota bacterium
ACTACCCGGCCGCGCTGCTTGTGCTCGGCGGGGCCGACCCGCACGGGCTGCCGGCCGAGATCGCTTGGGCGGCGCCGCTCGTGGCTGCGCTGTTCTTCAGTGTGGCGCTGGCCTTCTGGCACTTCGGCGTCACCAAGTACCAGAGCACCGGCTCATAGCGGCGCCCGCGCCCGCACGGTGCTCCGCGGCCCGGCGTGTTATACCCGCCATCCGCCGAGGCACGCGCTGCTTGATGACGTTGTGGAGCGCTTCCCAGGCCACGCTGTGCAGCCTCCCCTTCACCTACAGCTCGGTGCACACGTCGGGCCGGTAGCGTGCCCGCCGTGCGGCGGCGTGCGTGGGGACACGCTGAACACACGAACGTGCGGCAGCTTATTGGGGCAACGAGTCCAGTGACCCGCTGAGTGGAGGTAGTGTGCGGAGGGCTACGCTAGCCCGAGCTCTCGGTGCAGGGCCCGCACTACCCGCGTCACCTCGGCCTCGGGGACGATGAAGGAGATGTGGTACGAGTCCACCCCCTGGGCCAGCGTGAGGATGTGGCAGCCGGCGTTCCCCAGCGCGGCCAGCGTGCGCGCAGCCAGCGTGTTGCCGCTTGGCGCGCTCACTACCGCCACCAGCGCCACGGGACCGGAGGGGGCCACCAGGCGCACAGCGCTGTCGGAGAGCTCGCGATCGAAGATATCCGTGAGGCACTCGCGCACAAAGGCGTCATCGCTCGCGCGCACGCCCACTGTCAGGCTGCGCTCGGTGAAGCTCTGCGCAAAGCTCAGGATCTCGATGCGCGTCTCGGCCAGGCGCGCGAGCGCGCGCGCGGCCAGCTCGGGCGTCCACGCATCGGCCGCGCTTGTGCCGGTGGCCGCCACGCTGACGAGGCTGAAACCGGGCGCGGAGATGATCGCCCGCGCCGCGTGGCCGGTAGGCTGCGGCTCCGACACGACGCGCGTGCCGGGCTGGGAGGGGCGCGCGACGTTGCGGATTCGGAGCGGGATTCCTAGCTCGGCCAGCGGCGTGAGCGTGCGCGGGTGTAGCACCTCGGCGCCCAGCATGGCGATCTCGGCCGCCTCGGCGTACGAGAGCTCGGGCAGCGAGCGTGCCTCGGCCACGATCTTCGGGTCGGCCGTGAGGATGCCATCCACATCGGTCCAGAAGGTCACCTCGTCGGCCTCGACCGCGGCGCCGATGATGGTGGCCGAGTAGTCCCCCCCGCCGCGCCCGAGGGTGGTGGCGACCCCGGCCTTGGTGGCGCCGATGTAGCCGGTGATGACCGGCACGATGCGCGACTGGAGCAGCGGGCGGAGGCGGGACCGGGCGCGCTCGAGCGTCTCAGCCATGAGCGGGCTGGCGTTGCCGAAGTGGTCGTCGGTGACGATCAGCTCTGAGGCGTCGATCATCTGGGCCGCCACGCCGCTCTGGCGTAGCGCCACGGCCAGCAGGTGGGCGACGAAGCGCTCGCCGAGCACCGCCACGGCGTCGATGCTGCGCGGCGAGTACTCGCCCAGGGTGGCGATCGAGCGTGTGATTCGGTCGTAGGTCTTGAGGAGCTCGGCCCACTCGCGGTAGAGCGTCTCGCGCTCCCAGTCGTCGGCCACGAGCTTCTCGGCCAGGGTGCGGTGGCGGCCCCACAGGTCGCGCCGGGCATCCTCGGCGGCGGCGAGGTCCCCGCGTGAGGCGGCGCGGGCGGCGCCGATCAGAGCATCGGTAATGCCGGTGAGCGCGGTGCAGATCACCGCTGCCGGTCCCTCCTCCGCGGTGGCTTTGACGATCCGCAGTGTCTCGCGCAGCCGGATAACCTCGCTCACCGCCGCCGCACCGAACTTCATCACGCTGACCACTGCACACCCCGATCCGGAATCAGCCTCACAGAACATCTGCTCGACACAGTATACGATCGCCTGGCCCACGCGTCATTGTACAAATATGCTGAACTCGCTCGTGCCTTTTGCTGCGGGCTACTCGCCGGGCGGAATGGGCGGCCGGGGCAGCAGCCCGGCGAGTTTGACCACCCGTGGGATGGCCTTGGTCCAGCCGACGGACATCAGGTGAACGCCACGCACCCCCTCCACCGCCAGCAGCTCCTTCGTCAGGTCGGCGGCCACGGCGATCCCCTCGGCCTCCGGGTCGGCGGCTCGCTCCATGCGCTCCACCACCCACTCCGGCACGCGCGAGCCAGGCAGGTGATCGCGTAGGAAGCGGGCCGACGCGGCCGATTTGATCACCATGATTCCAGCCAGAATGTGAGCCTGCTGGTGCAGCCCGGCGGCGCGGGCGTCGGCCATCCACTGCTTGAAGCGCTCCACGTCGAAGATGATCTGCGTCTGGATGAACTCCGCGCCGAACTGGATCTTGCGCTCCAGGCGGGCCACCTTCTCGACATTCGGGTTGGCCACGCCGCCGATGAAGAAGCGCGGCGTCTCGCTGAGGGCTACCCCCGATTGGAAGGTGCCCTCGTCACGCATGGTGCGCAGCATCTTGATCAGCTGGAACGAGTTCAGGTCCAGCACGTTCTTCGCGTCCGGGTGGTCGCCGATCTTCGGGTGGTCGCCCGTCATCGCCAGGAAGTTTGTGATGCCGCACGCGGCCCCGCTCAGGGCATCGGCCTGGAGGGCGATGCGGTTGCGGTGCTGGCAGGTCATCTGGACCACCGGCTCGATACCGAGCTGGCGCAGGACGATGCCGGCGCCAAGGGCGGACATGCGCCCCAGACCGCGCTGGTTGTCGGTGAGGTTGATGGCATCGACCGAGGCGCGCAGGCCGCCGGCGAGCTTCTCGAGCGCCGCGCGCCCCGCGCCGCGCGGCGGGGCGATCTCCCCGGTGACGACAATCTGGCCGGCCGCGAGGCGGCGCTGGAACTCGCTGTAGGTGGGCATGGGTCTTTCAGATAACGCTAGGGCAACAGATGATTCGAGCCTCAACGCACGCCTGCTGCGACGAATACTGCGAGGGATTGTAACAGATTATGAATGCGCGCAGCAGCGCCCCCTCTCACACGGTGGGAGGGGGCGCTGCCACAAGCTTCGGGCTTGGATGCCGTCAAGTGAACAGCGGCGCCATCTCCTCCTCGCGGACCAGGGCCTGCATCTCCTCGTCCGACGGGCGGCCAGCGAAGCGGGTGGCGGCGTCGAAGACCTTCGGCAGGACGGTGATGTCGCCGACGGTGTTGAGGAACACCTGCGGGTTGCCGAGCACCCAGTGGGCGGCTTTGTCGATCGAGGGCTGGTCCTCGAGCGGGGCGTACCAGGTGGCGCGGCTGCGGTCCCGCTCGCCCCACGGCGCCTGCGTGATCGATTTGATCGTCTGCACGGCCACGTTGCGCTGGGCGCACAGCTCGAACAGTGCGGTCACGTCCGCGGCGTAGTCCGGGTTCTGCATCAGGATGTAGCTGTAGGGCAGCAGCACGGAGTCAAAGTCGAACCGCTCGAGCGCGCGCTTGTGCTGGTGGGCGACGGTGACGCCGTGCCCGGTGACGCCGATGAAGCGCACCAGGCCCTGCTCGCGCGCCTCGACGGCCGCTTCGAGCGCGCCGCCGGGGCCGAGCGCCTGGTCCCACTCCTGTGGGTCCACCAGGTTGTGCAGCTGGATGAGGTCGAAGCTGCTCACCTTGAGCCGGTCGAGCGAGCGGTGGATCTCGTCGCGCGCCTTCTGGTAGCTGCGCTCGCCGGTCTTGGTGGCCAGGAAGAAGGTCTTGCGGTGCTCGGCCATCCACGGGCCGATGCGGTCCTCGGAGGCGCCGTAGCTGGCGGCGGTGTCGATGTGGTTGACGCCGTGGCTGAGAAGTAGCTCGAGCGTGCGGTCAGCTTCGGCCTGTGTGACCTGGCCGAGCGCGGCGGCGCCGAAGATCGTGCGGGTGCTGCTATGGCCGGTACGGCCGAACGGCATTGTCGGAATCACAGCGGGCTCCTTTCGCCTTGGGGAGCTATCAGGACACTGCTATGATACCACTGTTTGC
The DNA here is from genome assembly GCA_039805565.1 of Chloroflexota bacterium. GTDB lineage: Bacteria > Chloroflexota > Chloroflexia > Chloroflexales > Roseiflexaceae > CALJIC01. Next base: position 3,947 of record JBDLTZ010000244.1, read on the forward strand.
GGCCAGTAGGGCCACAACCTCCTCGGGACGCTCCTGGTGGGGCAGATGGCCGCAGCGCGCCAGCGTGACTATCCGCGCGTTGGGGAGGAGCCGCGCCACGTCCTCGGCGCCCGCGCGGTCGGCGATGTGGTCGCTATCGCCCCAGACGAGCAGGGTAGGGGTCTTGAGGCCGACGAGGCGCTGCCGCAGCTCTGGGGCGCGGAAAGCACGCTCGGCGACGAGCCAGCGCAGGGCGGAGAGGTAGGCGCGCCGCTGGCCGTCGCTCCAGACACGCGCCCAGACGCGCTCGCGTAGGAAGGCGCGGTCCTGCTCGGGGAGCGCGTCGAGGTTGTGGTAGTAGGGGCGCAGCGTCTCGTAGGACGCGTCCTGTGAGCCGCGCAGGCTGGTGTACATCGCCTCGCCGAGCACTGGGGTGAGGAACGGCAACAGTTGGGCCGGGGGGCTCCCCGGCCTCACGGGCAGCGCCCCGCCGAGCAGCGCGAGCTGTGCGGTCATATCCGGCCAGGCCAGCGCGAAGCGCTGGACCACCGCAGCCCCAAGTGAGCTGCCGGCCAGCGTCGTGCGCTTGATGTGCAGGGCCGAGAGCAGGGCAGCCAGTGCGCGGGCGAAGAAGGCGATCGTGTAGGCGGTGCGCGGGCGGTCGCTTCGGCCGAAGCCGGGTAGGTCAGGCGCGATCACGCGGTAGGTGCGGGCAAGCGGCTCGATCACGTGGCGCCAGGTATCAGCTTCGTCGCCAAGACCGTGGACGAGTAGCAGCGGCGGGGCGTCGTGGGCGCCGGCCTCGTAGTAGTGCAGGCGCACGCCACCGGGGAGCGTGAGGGAGCGGGCGAAGGGTTGGAGTGCCGCCGGGATGTGGAAAGTGTCAGCTCTGCTCATATGCCTCCTTCTGGCCGGCGACTGGCGACCGGCGAGGGAGTCAGATAGTACCACAGCTGGTGCGGGGCAATAAAAAATCCTGGCATTCTCGCCAGGGTGGGGATTGTATAGATTCGGACAGATGCGGCGGCACACTGCGCTGCGTAGCAACGTGCTGGTTGAGATGTGGCGCTGTTGCTTGCGAAACGGGCAACAATAGTGATGTGACGCTAGGATGGATTGTGCTGGGATGGTTTCGCAATCAGAGTGTGCCGGCGCATCAGACAGCACTATAATAACAGGGAAGTGAGAGTGAGGCTATCACACAAGGGTCACGAGCAGTAGGTAACAACAGGGCTAGAAATAACCTCGCCTGAAGTACTGGTGTTGGTGTTGTTTGTGCTGGTTAAATTATGGTATTATGTATCAACAAATACTCTCATCGGAGGCTCTCTATGACGCGGCAGTTGTTTGCACTGCTTGACAAGGTCTACGATCGCGCGCCCCTCGGCGCAAGCCTACGCTACGTGCATCTCTCGGCGCCGCCGCAGTGGGCGCTCGAGACAGCCAGCACCCTCGTCGCATCGTGGACGGCGGCGGAGCAGCAGAAGTACCGAGCCCAGCTCGCCGGGCTCGCGGGGCACCTCGCGGTGCTGCACTCCCGCTGGGTGGTCGCTGCGGCGCTTGCTCTGATGCTGGGGTTCACCGTGGTGATCGCCGCGATGACCGGCGGCCAGCTCAACGAGGCGAATGACGGCGTGCTCACGGCCGTGCTCACTGCGATCCTGCTGCCGCCGTTCACGATCTGCCATGGCATCGCGCGGGACTATGCCGCAGCCCAGGCGCTCCTGACGGTGTGCGGGGTGACCCTGCGGGCGCAGCCCCGATAGCCCAATACGCTGTGGCACGGAGGTTGCTTTTACCCCGGCATACCCTCGAAATGTTCGAGGCGATCCCCCACCAGCGTGGACGGGTCGATGTCAAGGGGAGGCAACACTCATGATCAACTTCATCCTGTGGCTGCTCTTCGGCGCCCTGGTTGGCTGGCTCGCGAGCATCGTCATGCGGACGGATGCTCAGCAGGGGGCTCTGCTGAATATCGTCGTCGGGATCATCGGCGCGTTCCTTGGCGGCTTCCTGTTCAATCTGCTCGGCATCGGTGGGAGCAACATCAACTCGGGTGACTTCAGCTTGGGCGCGTTGCTGGTGTCCTTCATCGGCGCGGTGATCCTGCTGGCGATCGTCAACATGTTCCGCCGTGGTACCGTAAGGTAGCTTTCGGGACGAACCAGATGCGAGGGCCGCCTGCTCCCCTGGAGCGGGCGGCCCTCGACGTTGGGCGCCGTGATCCCCTACAGGTCGTCCATCTCGACCATACTCGTCTCGGTTACAGCCTGGGCCGGGTCGGCCGGGATGCGGAACGTCTTGATCGCGGCCGGGCCGAAGTCGGCGCTGAATACCCGTCCCCACTGCGGCAGCCGGAACGTCGCCCTCGCCGCGCCGCGCGTGGTCTCGTAGGCGCGCAGCACCAGGTCGTCGCCGTCCTCGGCGCGCTTGAGCGCGGTGACGACAATCGTGTCTGGCTCAACCGCGAGGAACGAGGCGGCCTGCGGCAGCGTGCCGTCGTGGAAGGTCTCGATCAGCACGGTGGGGCGCTGGTTGAGCTCGGCTGCCTGGCGCACGGTCCCGGCGCCCTCCCAGCTCCCCTGGTGCGGCAGCAGGCTGTAGCTGAAGCGCTGCACCCCCTGGTCGATGTAGCTGTAGTGCGCGCCGGGCTGGGGCTGAGTGGGCGCGTGGTGCGCGTAGATCGGGCTCCGGAGGACGGTGAGCCCCATGGTGCGGCCGCGCACCGAGAAGCTGTACTTGCCGTCGTTCAGGATGCTCAGGCCGTAGGCGGTCTCGGCGCCGCGGGCGATACCGGAGAGGTCGAACCAGCTCTGGCCCGGCTCCTCCTCGCCGTTGCAGGGCCGCTCGATCACGCCGAAGGGGATCTCGTAGGCGGCGCGCTGGAAGTTCTGGTTGAGCGGGAAGAGCAACTTGAGCAGCTTGTGGCGCTCGTGCCAGTCCACCGTCACGCGCACGTCGATCCGGTCCATGTCGGCGTACATCGTGAAGTCCTGCGTGAGCCGCGAGGTCCCGTAGGCGCTCTCGACGCGGATGGTTGCGCGCACCGGGCCGGACTCCACCACCCGCACGCTCGTGGCCGCGAAGGCGCCAGCGCGCTCGGTGTACTGGTAGACGCCGTGTGACCAGGTGTCGCTCGGGTCGTCGAACACCGCCGGTTCGGCCGCCGGGCCGAGGAACACCTCGACGCCGCAGCGCTGGTCGAGCAGGCTGGTGACGCAGCCGGTCTTGGGGTTGAGCGTCAGGCGCAGCCGGCCGTTGTCGAGGGTGGTGTCGCTGGCGGCGAGACCCTCGCTTCCCCCGGCCCCCTCTTCTGCGCCGGGTACCACCCGGTACGTCCGCCATCCGAGCGGCGGCAAGTCGGCCGTGAAGCTGACGCGCTTGCGCCAGCCGCTGACGATCGCCGAGGGCTCGATGAACTGGAGCGGCAGCTCGCGCCCCTGGTCGTCCAGCAGCCGCTCGGTTTCTTTCAGGTCGCTCAGCTCGACCTCGACGTTGGCGCGGACTGGCCAGGCGTGTGGGTTGAACACCACTACGGGGGTGACGCCGTCCTGCTGCGGGATGCCGATGCGCCAGGCGAGCGACTGGACGGCGTGGTTGAGGCCGCGCCCGGCGACGCTCATCACCTCGCCGTGCATGTCGCGGGCGTCCTCGTAGGTCTGCTCGATGCTCGTGCCGCCGAGGATATCGTGGAACTGGTTGAAGAGCGCGTTCTTCCAGGCCTGCGACATGTCGGGGTAGGGCTGGCCCACGGTGCGCAGGGCCACCGCCGACCACTTCTCGGCGGTGAGGAGCAGGCTCTCGGCCTGGCGGTTCCAGCGCTTGATGCCTGAGTGGACGGCGTAGCAGCCGCTGGCGTGGTGCTGGAGCTCGTCGTGGACGGTGGGGAAGGGGAGGTCGCGGGCGCGGGCAGCGTCGAGGAACTGCTCGGGCGAGCTGAAGGTGAGCGCCGGTAGGTCGGCGTCGGCCATCATGCGCTGGATGCTCTCCAGGTTTACCCTGGTGGGACCGCCGCCGTGGTTGCCCACGCCGTAGAACAGCATGAGCTCGTCGAAGGGCGGGCGCAGCTCGCTGGCGCAGCGGCGCACGTAGCGCTCAAGGTCCTTGCCCCAGGTGCCGTACTCGAACGGGATGCGGTAGGTGAGCACGCGTGAGCCGTCGTCCGACTCCCACCAGAAGACACGCCCGGGGAGGCCGCACTCGTTCGGCTCGGGGCGCATGAAGACGTAGGAGTCCATGCCGCTGCGGCGCAGGATCTGCGGCAGCATGGCGTGGTGGCCGAAGCTGTCCACGTTGTAGCCCACGCGTGCCACGACGCCGAAGCGCGAGCGGAAGTAGCGCTGGCCGAGCAGCCCCTGGCGCGCGAAGGACTCACCGGAGGGCAGGTTGCAGTCGGGCTGGAGCCACCACCCGCCGACGATGCGCCAGCGGCCCTCGGCGACGCGCCGGCGGATCTCCTCGAACATGGCCGGCTCGTTCTGCTCGATCCACTCGTAGATGGCGGCCTGGCTGGAGGTGAAGATGAACTCGGGCGTCTCGGCCATGCGGTCGAGGGCGGAGCGGAAGGTGGCCTTGGCGGCCTGGTAGCCCTCGCGCCAGTCCCACAGCCACACGGGGTCCAGGTGAGCGTTGCCGACCATGTGGAGGGCGCCTCGGTTCTGTGCTGGCCGTTCAGGGTGCGCGGCCGGCTTCGCGAAAGAGGCTGTGTCGATCGGGGTGTCGGCGTGGACGCCGTTGCGTCTGGCTGTGGTCACTCTGTGTTCCTTTGTGCCGCCGCGCGGCAGGCGTTTCTCCCTGTTGCACAGTCCCGTGCGGAGTGGTTCGGATGCGCCGCTGCGCGCAGCTGGCGTTTCGGTTGCACTAGCGTGGATGTGCCGCTGCGCGGCTGGCGTTTCTGTTGCACAGTCCTGTGCGGGTGGTTCGGATGCGTCGCTGCGCGCGGCGGGCGTTTCGGTTGCACTAGCGTGGATGTGCCGCTGCGCGCGGCTGGCGTTTCGGTTGCACTGCCGTGCAGGGTGATTCGGATGTGCCGCTGCGCGCGGCTGGCGGCAGGGGCCAGCCCCTGCACCCCGCTGGGGGCGACGCCCGCCCCCAGACCCCCTGCAAGGGAGTCACTACCAGATGGATGTCGGCCGGCACGAGACTGAGTCACCAGCGGTCTGAGCGGTACGGTAGCTCGTTCATCGTGTCACGGCCTATCGGAAATGGCACAGCGCCCCTTGCGGGGTCCAGGGGCGGCCGAGCCCCGGCGGGGGATGCAAGGGGGCAGGCCCCCTTGCCCGGGGGACGGGGCGGAGCGCCCGCTCTACAGCCGCGCCCTTGGTGCACCAAGACCCTTGCCCGGGGGACGGGGCGGAGCGCCCGCGACACCGAGTCCGGGAAAGCCGGGAACGGGGCGGAGTGCCCGCAACGAGGGGCGCGGGGGAGCCTACTCCCCCGCCGCCTCGTCGGCCCGGCCGGCGCTCCCCAGGAAGTGCTCCATCTTCTCCAGTACCGTCGCCTCGACGGCCGCCGCGCCGCGCTCCAGATCCTCGGACGGCAGCGCGCGGACCTCTGCGTCGGTCAGATGCTGGTCGCGGCCCAGAGCGCCAAGCAGCGCCAGCTCCAGGTCGGTGGCGATGTTAACCTTGCTCACCCCGCCGCCCGGCAGCCGGATCGCCGCCGCCATCATCTCGGCCGGCACGCCTGAGCCGCCGTGCAGCACCAGGTGCACCGGTGTCAGCGCGCGGATCGCCTGCAGCCGCTCGAAGTCCACTTTCGGCTGGCGTACCAGGTAGACCCCGTGGGCCGTGCCCACCGACACGGCCAGCGCGTCCACCCCGGTCTCGCGCACGAAGCGCTCAGCCTCTTGCGGGTCGGTGTACAGCTCCTCGTCGCGCTCGGTCTCCACGAAGTCGGTCGTGCCGATCATGCCCAGTTCGGCCTCCACCGAGACGCCGCGGGCGTGAGCGTAGGCCACCACCTCGCGCGTGGCGGCGATGTTCTCCTCGAGCGGCTTCTCGGAGGCGTCGATCATCACCGAGGTGAAGCCGGCCTCGATCGCCGCGGCGATGGTGGCCAAGTCCTTGGTGTGATCGAGGTGCAGTACCACCGGCACGCCCGGCCGCTCCTCGCGTAGGGCCTCGCGGAGCGCTTCGGCGAAGGTGGCCGGCGTCATGCCGTAGCGCTGCAGCTCGCGGCTGGAGATCTGGACGATCAAGGGCGAACGGGCCCGGCGCCCGGCGCGGAGCACAGGGCGGATCATGGGCGTGGTGCGCGGCGAGAAGGCCCCAAGCGCGTAGCCGCCGTGCTCAGCCGCCTCGAGTGCCCTCTTCAGGGTGATGAGAGGTGTTGTGTCCACGTGCTCTCCTT
>JBDLTZ010000245.1:0-29291 GCA_039805565.1 Chloroflexota bacterium
TTCACCCAGTTCCGGTCTACGTGGACGAGCGCCTCGACCTGAGCCTCGTCGCCATCCCACGAGTGCAGGTGGAAGCGCTGGTAGTAGTAGTTGTAGGTGCGGTTGATAAAGTCGTAGGCGCGGTACCCCTCCGCGGACGGGCTCGCGCCGCCCACCACACCATCCTCGTTGAACCAGTCGTCGTCATCAGAGGACAGGATCCAGCACGACTCCGAGGTGGAGTTATTGGCGGTCATCACGTCGATGTCGCGGTCATCAGTGTGATCGCGGCTGAGACTGTACCGCCAGCGCACGGTCCCGTCGAGCGCGTCCACGAAGACCTCGGACGCCGGCTCACCAGCGTCGGTGTCTGGCGCGAGGGTGACCTGCCACACCAGACGGGTGGCCGCCGGCTGTAGGCCAAGCAGGCCAGCGTCGAGGATCATGAGCTGTGGATCGCCGGTGGCGGCGGGTCCATCGGCGCCGCTGGCGAGCCGCACGGCCTCCAGCGCGTCGATCTCCGGTGTGGTTTCGACGGTGATTTTAGGCAGGTAGCTGCCGAACGTCGCGATGACGTGCCCCTTGCCGATCTGGACGCCGAGCTCGCCGCCGAAGACCGGCACGCCGCCCTCACGCTGCTGGAACACCACGGTGGTGCCGAGGTCGTCGGTGGTGACGCGCGCAAGCTTGAGCTGGGCGAGCGGGTCATCGAGCAGGTAGAGCGCCCGGTAGGTGACAAGGAAATCCAGCGCCTGGGCCACGACGTCGGTCAGCGCGGTGCTGACGGGAACCTCGACCTCCAAGGAGCGGGGCACAGCGCCTACGAAGAACGCGGCCACCGGGCGGAGCGAGCGGGTCTGGAGCACCTTCAGCGCGGCAGCCTGCTCGTCGGATGAGGACACCCGCCCCTGGCAGGGCGGGTCATCGAGCGTCGCCGATGCCCAGGTCTTCGGCTGGTCCCAGACGGCGCCATTGGGGCTCAGGTAGCGGTCACCGGGCTGCGCGGCGTCCATTTCGCCGAGCGCCAGACCAAACGCATCGCCGCAATCTCCCCCGGCCGCGCTGATCGCGATCTGGAACTCCGCGCTCGCAGTCCCGCTCCCGGCCCACGTCCCAAGCGCAGCCCAGCCCGGCGCGCTGCCCGTCGTCCAGCCGCTGCCCGAGCCAACCTTCGCATCGCTCGTCTTGCCGTACACATCATAGATGAGCAACTGGTCGCCCACGCCAGCAGCTGAGCCGGCGCTCCCATCGGGGTCTAGCATAAGCACAGCACGCGCACCGACCGGGCCGACGTAGATGCTATCGAGGCAGACGAACAGGGCCGCGCCGTCATGGACGAGATACATCTTGACCGCCCCGCCTGGCACTGCCGTGGAGACGACGACGGCAGAGGCGTACTCGCCCCCCTTCAGGTCACACGACCCATCGAGCGTCGGCGCGGCGCCGCGCGGCACGGTGAGGGTCTCAACCGCAGATGCTGGGGCGATGACGAGCAGGGGCGCGAGCACAGCGACGAGCACCGCCAGCCGCAGGGCGGGTCGAGAGGAAGCCATCGGGCACTCCTTGTTGCAGCGATGCGATCTACGGTGTACGGAGGAGCGGCAGGAAAGCCCGCGCCGGGAGCTGCGGCGGCTCGCTACCAACGACAAGCGCGCCTATGACGTCGGTGGCGCGCGCCGCACCATTGAAGTCGTCAGCCACGGAGGTGACAAGCGGATTGACTACCTGCACCAGTGTCTGCTGCTCGGCCGTGAGCGCGCCAGGGTCAAAGGCGGGGAGCGCCGCGGGGGGCGCCGTGGCGAGTGACCCCCCCGCCACGGGGCGGTAGTCCCCACCGGCCGGGTTCACGAGCTGCGGCTCGGCGCTGTTGATCATATTCTCGGCGGCCAGCTGTGAGGGATTGCAGCTGGGGTTGGACGGCTGGCAGCCCTGGCCGCTATCGCCGGCGCCCAGCTCAAAGTCAGAGCCGGAGGTGCCAGTCCAGATCACATTGCCGCGCACCACCACGCCCTCGTCGAAGGTCGCCGGGAGGGGCCCGTTGCGCCAGCCCGATCCCGCCCCATCGCGCGGGCCGTCGAGCCGGAAGACGCGCATGGGCGCGCGGAAGACCGTCGGGTTATAGACGAGGTTGTTCAGGATGAAGACGTTGCGGTTCGGCACCAGCTCGGCGTTGACGTCCGGCTGGGAGGTGCCCCAGGCGCCGGCATCCAGCAGGTCATCGCACTCGGACTGCGGCGGTCCGGCGCAGTCGCGGGCGCCGGGGGCCAGCTCCAGCATGTGGTTACGGTTATCGTCGTCGCCGACGCGGTAGAGCGTGTTATACGCCATCAGGATGTTGAACCCCCCGTTGACGCCGAGGCCAGCGCCGCGCACATCGTGGATGATGTTGTTGAGCACCTTGATGTGATACGCCTCGTACTGGAGGAACGGCGCGCGGAGAAAGACCAGCGTGGTCCCCTGGCCGGCGATGAACCCGCCTGTTCCGCAGCCGTGCATCTCGTTGCCGGCCACCAGGATGTCCGCCGAGCCGCCCTTCGCGTAGGCGCACCAGTCGCGGGCAGTGTGGATACGATTACGTACCCACCAGCCGTGGCGCACGGCCACCGCGTCGATAGCGTTGTCGCCGGCGCCGCCGATATCGCTGTCCTCAATGTAGACGTGGGTCGACTGGTTGAGCTTGACGGTCTCGCTCTGTCCCATCGACTCAGCCAGGTTTGTGTTGAAGTAGCCGCGGACCACCATATCGCGCAGCAGTAGGTGGTCGCATTGCTCGCACTGGAAGCCGTCGCCGCTCTCCTGTCCCCACACCGCGCCGCGGTAGGTGAGGTCCATGCGGATATCGAAGCCGAGCAGGTAGACGTAGCTCAGCTTGAAGAGCGTGAGGTTGCCGCGGGCGGCGACGGGATCATAGATGACGCGCGCGCGGTCGAACGGGTCGGCGGACTCGATGACCAGAGGGGTGGAAAGGGAGCCAAGGCTAGGCTGTTCCTCGGTGGCGCGGTCGAGGTAGGCGCCGTGGTACTCGCCGGGGAGCAGCCGGATGCGGTACGCCCGCGTGCGCCGGTCCTGTGCATCGTGCTCGACGGCGCGCCAGGCCCGTTGGATGGTGCGGAACGGCCGCGCCTGCGAACCGTCACCGGCCTCATCGTCGCCAGCAGGTCCGGCGTAGATATCGGCGAAGTCCGGCGAGCCAACCGCGTAGGCGGGGATGCGCGGGGCGGCCGCAGCCCGGTGAGGAGCGCTCGGGCCCGGCACCGCGCCAGCGCGCGCGCCCCGCTGGTGCAGCCCGCCGCACGGGGCCACGACCAGCACGATGGGCACCAACGCAGCGACGATCTTCCGTAGGATCATTGGCAGGACAACCCTACTGTAGCACAGCCAGCAGCGGCATAAGTCTGAGAAAAGGGCGGAGCGATAGTAGCACGGCCGACCGTGCACTACAAGTGCGCCGACCGTGCGATTGAAACCCCATTTCGTGTCGCAGAAGCCCGCCCGCCTTTTGGCGTCTCATCAGAGGACGAAAGACCAAAGACCGAACCCTGGTCTTTGGTCTGCGATCGCACTAGAACCGCTGCTTCGCCACCGCGCCCAGGTCATCCCGCACAATAGTTCGCGCGAGCTTGGCTGCGAGCCCAGTGTACCCCTCGGGCGTGAGGGCGCGCAGCTCTTCCTTGACCGAGTCGGCCACGTCGAGCGTCTCCACGAAGGCGTGCAGCGCCTCGAGCGTGAGCGGCTTGCCGCGGCTGATGGCCTTGAGCGCCTCGTACGGCTCGGGATAGCCGACGCGCCGCAGGATCGTCTGGACCGCCTCGGCCAGCACCTCGGGGTGGGCCTGGAGGTCGGCCAGCAGCCGCTCGGGGGACACCGCAACCTTCTCCAGCCCCTTGGCCGCGCGGCGGTAGGCCAGCAGACTGTGCCCGAAGGCCACGCCGACGTTCCGCAGCACCGTGCTGTCCGTCAGGTCGCGCTGGAGGCGGGAGACCGGCAGCTTGCGTCCGAAGTGCTCCAGCAGGGCGTTGGCGATACCGAGGTTGCCCTCGGCGTTCTCGAAGTCGATCGGGTTGACCTTGTGCGGCATGGTGGAGGAACCGACCTCACCGGGGCGGCTGGCCTGCGCCAGGTAGCCGTCCGAGATGTAGCGCCACATATCCTGGCACAGATCGGTGAGCACGCTGTTCAGGCGGCGGATGGCGTCGCAGAGCTCGGCGAGGGTGTCGTGCGGCTCGATCTGGGTGGTGAGCAGGTTCGGCTCCAGGTCCAGCGCGCGCACGAAACCGCGGCTGAACGCCACCCAGTCCACCGCCGGGAGAGCAGCCTGGTGCGCCGCCAGCGTCCCAGTGGCGCCGGTAAGCTTACCCATCAGGCGCACGTTTGCCACCCCCAGCTGGGCGCGGCGCAGGCGCTCGACGAACACCGCCATCTCCTTGCCGAAGGTGGTGGGGGTGGCCGGCTGGCCGTGCGTGCGGGCCAGCATGGGCGTAGCGGCCTCGCGCAGCGCCATGTCGTGCAGCAGCGTCAGCACCTCGCCCACCGCGCGCACCAGCACCAGGTCGCGCGCCTCGCGCACCATCAGCGCGTAGGCCAGGTTGTTCACGTCCTCCGAGGTCAGCGCGAAGTGGACGGCCTCCTTCCACTCCGAGAGGCCGAAGGCGTCCAGCTTCTCGCGGATCCAGTACTCCACCGCCTTGACATCGTGGTTGACCTTGCGATCCCACGAGGCGATCGCCTGAGCGTCCTCGGGCGTGAAAGCGCGGTACAGGTCGCGCAGCTTCCCGGTGGCCTGCACGTCGAGCGGCTGCACGAAGTCCACGCCGCGGGCGCGGGTGAGGAAGATCAGGTACTCGACCTCGACGCGGACGCGGTAGCGGAACAGCGCTGCTTCGCTGAAGTACGCCTCGAGCGCCGCGACATCGCGGCGGTAGCGGCCGTCCAGCGGCGAAAGCGCGGAGAGTGCATCGGTCATCACAAACCTCTATACGTCGTCTTCAGGGATATCACCGAGCCGAACGCCACGTCCTGCTCGAAGACTCGCGCATGCGGCCTCGGTCCGCTTGGGAAAGCGCAGGTCGTTCTCGGATAGCACTCGGGCCACTCGTCCTCGGACTCGAAGGCGGCCAAGAGCCGGCTTCCTGAGGCAAGTGATGATCAGGGCTGTCTCAGTTCATCGTCAGCAGCTTCGGGGCCTATGCCCCTCGGCGGATTATAGCCAGTCTCTCGCTAAATGACAAAGATAGGGGGAAGCCCACAGGGTGGTCTACTCCTGTTGTGAAAGCGGCTGCGTATCAGGGACAGCAGCGGTTTCGGCGCGTGGTGCGGCCTGTGGGGAGCGGCGGTAGACCACAACCTGCCAGACGCCGGCGGTGCGGCGATAGATGCGCTCCAAGCCGTGCTGCTGCACGAGCGCCTCGACAGCATCCGACCGGTGCTGAAAGAGGCGGAAGGGCGTGCGCTGCAGCCGGAATACAAGGTTTATCGCCCGCACGGCCGCACTGATCAGCCACCCATCGCGCGGGTAGACCAGGCCGTAGAGCCTGCGGGCCTGTGCCGCCGATGCCGCCACAAGGGCGGTCATGTCGTGGTAGCAGCATAGGACCCGGTCGAGGGTGACGATATCGGCTGGCGGAATCGTCGCGGCGAGCGAGACGAAGTCGCCATGGATGTAGCGCACCTGATTGGTCAGGCCCCGCCGCTGGGCCTCCTCCCGCGCCACAGCCAGATACCCCTGCGCGGCATCCACATCCACAGCGCCGGCTGCACCGGCGGCAAGCAGTGCGTGCTGGATCGCGCCGACACCTCCACCGATATCGAGCAGGGTATGCCCGGCGACACCCTCCGCCATCAGCGCCTCCACCAGGAGCCGTGTGGTACGAGCCGGGCCGCGCCGCTGGTAGCGCTCCAGATCTCGTTCGGCCTCGCGCCGGTCGAACTGGGACTCGATGCCCTGGCACTGACAGCAGTTCACAACGCTACCTCCCCACACACATCACTCTCAGCGCTGTTGGCGGCGCCCCGATCGCAGCTCCCCGGCGCTCAGGGCTGATCACACTGCGCAACGCCGCCGAGCATGACGGCTCGGCACAGTGTAGCATAGGCGCCCGGCCTGGGGTGGAGCTGGTCGAGGCGCAGGAATGTTTCCTACAGATGCCTCTTGACACATTCCCATATGGGTATATAATTCACCCATGGCACGAGCAGCGACGACAACCGATGCGTTCAACGCGGTGGCCGAGCCCCGGCGACGCGAGATACTCGACCTGCTGGCAGGCGGCGAGCGCTCCGTGAACGACCTGGTCGCACGGCTCGGCCTGGCACAGCCGCTGGTGTCCAAGCACCTGCGCGTGCTGCGCGAGGTCGGCCTGGTGGAGGTCCGCGACGAGGGCCGGCAGCGGCTCTACCGGCTCAACGGCCGGGCCCTCAAGCCCATCCACGACTGGGTCAAGGCCTACGAGCGGACCTGGAACGAGCGCTTCGACGCCCTGGACGAGCTCCTGGCGGAGCTGAAAGACAAGGAGGACCCCGATGGTGGCAGCAGCGAGTAAGGGCACGGCCGTGGTGACGCTCCCGAGCGACACGCAGATCCTGATCACCCGCGAGTTCAACGCCCCGGCGCACCTGATCTACAAGGCCTGCACCACGCCCGAACTGGTCAAGCGCTGGTGGTCCGCCAAGCGCGGCGCCGTGACGGTGGCCGAGATCGATCTGCGCGTCGGCGGGCGGTGGCGCTGGGTGATGACCACCGACGAGGGCTTCGAGGTCGGTTTCCACGGCGAGTACCGCGAGATCATCCCCAACCAGCGTATCGTGAACACCGAGGCCTTCGAGGGCTTCCCCGAGCCCGACGCCTACTCAGTGAACACCATGACCCTGACGGAGCAAGATACCGGCCGCACGACGATGACCGTGCTTGTCCAGCACCAGCGCCCCGAGCACCGCGACGCCCACATCAACTCGGGCATGGAGGCCGGCATGCAGGACGCCTACGATCTCCTAGAGGAGGCGGCGATTGGGCTTGGCACGGATGCGTAGCGTGATCAAGGCGCCCATGGGCGGCTGACGCGGCTCGGAGCACCACGCTCACCGGCGTCGCCTTGCCCGCCCAGGTCGGCCCCTCGGTAACATCGGCCACGTACCCCGCCGGGGCATCAGCACATGCGCCGCTCTCACCGACGCGGTCCTGCAGCGCTACCGGCTGCGCGGCGTTGTCGGCCGAGCCGTCGAGGTCGCGCGGGGTGTAGCTGACCGCGATCGACTGGCGCCCGGCGGTGCTGAGGCGCAGCAGGAGGTGGGCGCATCGGCGCGGGCGGGCGCCGCCAGCAGGGTAAGGGCGGTGAGCGCGAGGCCGAGCAGCGTGACGACGCGGGCACGAGCGCGCATGGCGGTGTCCTCCATCGTTTGGTGTGTCTCCAGTATCACACGATGGAGGGGGCTTCTATGGCATAGGCCGAACAGCCCGCGTGTAGCCAGGCCAGCTCTTGAGACGCGCGCTCCGCAGAGCAAGCCAGGCCAGCGCGGCGATGGCCGAGGCGAACAGGGCGGCGGAGGGGAGCAGCCAGAGGCGCGCGGTGAAGGGCCAGACCAGCAGGTTGCCGGCCTGCGCCACGACCAGCAGGGCGATCAACGCCAGTGGCTCGCGCCCGCGGAGGACAGCGGCGCCGGCGGCGAGCGCGGCGGCGGTGATGATCAGGACGTACTGCGGGCTGAAGACGCGGTTGAGCAGCAGGAACGCCGCGGGCACCAGCGCGGCCGCAACCAGGGCCCGGCGCGCGTCGTCGGGGCGCAGCAGCGAGGGCAGCGCCAGCGCGATAAGCACCAGCGCCTGGCCGAGCAGCGTGAGCGCGGGCGGGAAGGGCGGCGACTGCACCCCGCTCCAGGGGCTCGGGAGCTCCGCGAGCAAGCCGGGGTCCATGAGGACGGCTGGTAGGAACCAGACGCTCTCGCCGATGATCGGCCGGCCGCCCTGGAAGGTGTAGGGCGCCAGGAAGGCCCCCTGGTCGCGCAGGGCGAAGGGGAGCGAGGCCGCGCCGATGGCGAGCACGCCGCCGAGGGCGAAGCGGATGGCAGGCCAATGACGGGAGACCAAAGCCCAGAGGCGAAGAGCGCCGGCGTTTGGTCGTTGGTCCTTGGTTCTTTGTGCTCGGTCTGTCTTTGGCCCTTCGCCTTTCGTCCTTGGTCTTGGCCCAAGGAGCAGGTGCAGCCCGACGAGCGGCGCGGCGAGCCATGGCACCCACTTGACCGCGCCGCCGAGCCCGAGGGCCGCGCCGGAGAGCAGGGGCCGGCCGGCAGCCAGCGCGGCGAGCCCAAGGACCAGCAGCGCGGCCGGGAGCGAGTCATACTTGCCGTACCAGAAGGGCAGCAGCAGCGGCGAGAGGGCGTAGAAGAGGGGCAGGATCGAGTCGTGAGCCGCGAGTCGTGCGTCGTGAGCTTCGGAGGCCCTTGGCGCCTGAGGAGCCATCTCTGCGGCGAGGCTCGGTATCGCGGCGCGATCCCAGCAGGCTGCCGAGATCACCCAGACGCCCCAGACGATCGCGAGGTCACAGGCGGTGTTGAGCAGCGGCAGGAGCAGCGCGAACAGCTCGCGGCTGGCTGGCAGGGCCAGCAGCGCCCAGGGGATCAGCGCGCCCGAGGGGTACTCGGTGACGGGCACGCCGAGCTCAACCGTGGCGCGCCCATAGCTGTAGAACAGCTCCACATCGGGGTCGGTGCCGGCGCTGCCGGTGAGCAGGCGAGCGGCCAGGGCCAGCAGCCGCACGGCGAGCGCCACCCCGAGCAGCTGCGCGAGGGAGAGCGGGCGCGGCGCCAGCGAGGCGCGCCAGATGGCCCAGAGCGTCAGCAGGCCCTGCGCGAGCAGCGCCGGCGCAACCCACGCACCCCGCACGAGGCCCACGGCGAGCCCGGCGTCCAGCGCGGCGCTCCCGGCGACCGCGAGGAGCAGCACCGCAGGGAAGGCTCTCTCCTCCCGCGCCGCCGCGAGCATAGTCTTGCCCACGTGGAGCCCGTTGCCCTCACCCCCTGCCACCGCTCCCTGCCACAGGAGAGGGGAGCCGCGAGGCGTCACAGTACGGCGCGCGAAACGATTCGCCAGCGCCGCCGCCCCGAGCAGGAGCGCCAGGCCCGGCAGGAACGGCGCGACACGCTCGGGCAGCAGCGCCCAGAGCAGCGCGGCGAGGGCGATGGCGACGAGCGAGGACCAACAACCGACAACCGACGACGGAAGACCACAGACCACAGACCAAAGACCGACGCCTCGGGGCCTCGGCCCTTCGTCCTTTGTCCCTCGTCCCTCGGCCGTCAGCGAAGCGGCCGCCAACCCGATCGCCAGCAGTGCGAGCGCGTGAAACATCCCCGGCAGGCGCGGCCCACCAAGGGCGCGCAGCCGCACATCGAGCACCTGCACCCCGAGGGCGCGCCGATCGCCTTGCGGGCGCCAGGTGTCGCTCGCGACCGTAAGCGTCGCGATGTCCCCCACAAGGGGAGCGGAGGGAGTGAGCAGCAGGTAGCGTCGCGGGTCGGGTCCGGCCGCGAATGTCGCCCGCGTAGCGCCCACAGCGATGGTAGCCGAGACAGAGGGTGAGCCATCAGGGCGCGGCGCGGCAAGCGACACCTCAGCCAGCAGCGGCGCGCCATAGCCTGCCGCGTGGAGCCGCACCGATGCGTCGCCGTCCGTCCAGCGGAACGAGCGCTCCCCGGCGCGCTCGCGGGTCTCGAAGCCGCGCGCGCAGCCCACGTCCTCCTCGGCGCCCACGGCGCACCGCGGCGGCCCGGCCACATTGAGCGCGAGGAAGGCGGCGAGGTAGGCTGCCAGAACGCTGAAGGCTAGACACTGATGGCTGAAGCTCCTGAGGATGTGTGGACACAGTACTGGTTTGCTCATTGCCCGGGCCGTTCATCGTTCAGCGCTTAGTGGTGCCTTCAGCGTTAGTAAATGACCCGATTCCGCAGCGTCCCGAGGCCAGTGATCGACAGCTCCACCTCGTCACCGGGCTCAAGCCACGGCCCCTCGCCCGCGGTGAGCTCCAGCAGGCAGCCGGTGCCCACCGTCCCGCTGCCCAGCACGTCGCCGGGGTAGAGGTTGGCGTCCTGCGAGGCGCGCGCAATCATCTGCGCGAAGGTGTAGTAGATGTCGCGCAGGTTGCCGCGCGAGCGCTCCACCCCGTTGACGCTGGCCGTCATCATCAGGTCGTATCGGCCGTCGCCCAGGCTATAGGGCTCGAGCTCGTCGGGGGTGACGAGCCAGGGGCCGAGCGAGGTGGCGAAGTCCTTGCCCTTGGCCGGGCCCAGGCCGACGCTCATCTCATCGCGCTGGGTGTCGCGGGCGCTCCAGTCGTTCATGATCGTGAAGCCCGCGATGTACTCCTCGGCGTCCTCCTCGGGGATATCGCGGCCGGCGCGGCCGATCACACAGGCGATCTCCAGCTCGTAGTCCAGCTTGCGCGTGCGCGGCATCGGCACGTCGGCGCCGGGGCCGTAGATCGCGGCGGCGTTGCCGAAGTAGAACACCGGGAAGCTGTACCAGTTCACCGGCACCTCGCGCCCGCGCTGGCGGTTCGCGGTGGCCACGTGCTCCTCAAAGGCGTAGAAGTCGCGCAGGCTGGGCGGGCGGGAGAGCGGGGCGAGCAGGCGCACCTCATCGAGCGGCAGCAGCATCTCAGCCCCGCCGATCGAGATCGCCCCGGCGCCGCGGCCGATCGCCGCGAGCTCGTCCACGTCCGCCACACCGAGCTGGTCGAGCACCGCCGCGGCGATCTCGGCGGCCCCATCGAGGCCCATACCGTCCGGCGCCCCACGCAGGATGTCCAGCAGGTCCCAGCGGGCGTCCTCCTGATCCTCAAAGACCAGCGGGGCCGCGGCGGACAGGTCGATCACCGAGCTCCCCAGCAGCACGCCGGCGCGGGGGAGCGGGTCGATAGAGCGGAAGGAGATGTAGCGCATGTCATCACCGTAGGGGCGCAGCAAGCACGCCGAGCAACACAACCAGAGCTGCGCGCCCGCTGCACCCTGCGACGTCAATATCACCGTCGGCTGGCCAGGAAGTCGATCACGTCGATCTTGGTGACGATCCCGCTCACCTTGCCGCTGTCCACCACCACCGCCGCCTGGCTCCGTGAGAGGACCGAGCGCAGCTCGTCGATCGGCGTGTCGGGCGAGACCGTGGCGACCTCGTGGGCGTGCAGGTCGCGGATCGTGTGGTCCATGGCCCCGCCGTTGATCAGGTAGTCCAGCAGGTCGCTCTCGCCGATGATGCCGTGCAGGCCGCCCTTCGCGTCCAACACCGGCAGCTGCGAGATGCCGTGGGTCTTCATGGTCCGGATGGCCGTCTCGACGCTGGTGCTCTCGTCGGCGGTGATCACCTCGCCGCCACGCGCCGCGATCAAGTCGGACACGCTAGCCTCCTCGAGGAAGCCGTTCTCGCGCAGCCAGTTGTCGTCGAAGACCTTGGAGAGGTAGCGCGAGCCGCTGTCGGGCAGCAGCACTACCACAATATCGTCCTCGGTCAGGTAGGAGCCTGCCCCGCGCAGCCACTTGAGCGCGCCGGCCATCGCCAGGCCGCACGAGCCGCCGCAGAACAGCCCTTCTTCGCGCACCAGCCGGCGGGTCATCGTGAAGGACTCGCGGTCGTTCACCTGCACCACATCGTCGATCACATCGAAGTCGAGCGTGGTGGGCAGGAAGTCCTCACCCACGCCCTCGACCTTGTAGCCGTGGGCGGGGCCGAGCTCGCGGGTGCGGAAGTAGTGGTGCAGCAGCGAGCCGATCGGGTCCACGCCCACCACCTTCACCCCCGGGTTCTGGTCCTTCAGATAGCGCCCGGTGCCGGAGATCGTGCCGCCGGTGCCCATGCCGGCGATGAAGGCGCTGATGCGCCCGCCCGTCTGGCGCCACAGCTCAGGGCCGGTGCTGGCGTAGTGCGCCGCCGGGTTGGCCGGGTTCCAGTACTGGCCCGCGAGGATGGCGTTGGGGGTCTCCTCGGAGAGCCGCTTGGAGACCGAGTAGTAGGAGCGCGGGTCATCCGGCTCGACGGCGGTGGGGGTGATGACGACGCGCGCCCCGAAGGCCCGCAGCAGGCGGATCTTCTCGTCGGACATCTTGTCCGGCATCACGAAGATGCACTGGTAGCCCTTGATCGCCGCCGCGATCGCCAGGCCCACGCCGGTGTTGCCGCTGGTGCCCTCGACGATCGTCCCACCCGGCTTCAGGCGCCCCTCGCGCTCGGCGGCCTCGATCATGCCTACGCCGATGCGGTCCTTGACGCTGCCGCCCGGGTTGAGAAACTCGACCTTGGCGAGCAACTGCGGGCGGATGCCGCGGGCGACCTTGTGCAGCCGCACGAGCGGCGTGCCGCCGATTGCGTCCAAAATACTGTCTTTAATATCGGTGGTCTCAACGCGGTCTGTCGGTGCGGCTGTCATCATCTCTCTCCCTCGTTCGGTTGCGACCCGTGCATGGTACCACGGAACCGCGCCAACGGGCATGGCTGGAGCCATCCTGTAAGCAATTACACTTTCAGCGCACATGGCAGCGTTTCGCCCCTTGCCAGCGCGCCATCACGATATATGGGTGTTGACCGTAAAACTTGTGTGTGGTATGATGCCTCAAGATACCTCGTTCCACTGCCATGATTCGCCGTCCGGCAGCGCGCTAGGAAGCACAAACTGCTTGTGCAGCCCGCCGTGGGCGAAATGAGGGAGGATAGCTCGCATGGCGGAGTCTGAAACCATTCTGCGGCTCGGCATCGAGGCCGCGCGCGAGGGCAACCGCGAGGAGGCACGCAACCTCTTCAGCCTGCTCACGCGCCAGGAGCCAGACAATGTCCAGGCCTGGCTGTGGCTTGCCGGCGTCGCCGAGGGGCCGGAGCAGCGCCGCGCCGCGCTCGAGCAGGTGCTTGTGTACGAGCCGGACAACGAGATGGCCCTCAAGGGCCTGCAGGCCATGGGCGTGACACCCCCGACCCTCCGGGAGGAGGAGACGGCCGTGGCCGCCACCTCCGTCGGCGGGGTCGCATCCCCGCCCGCCCCGTCCCGCGCGATGACCGACGAGGAGATGTACGCGGCCGAGCTCGACTCCGCCTTCGACCTCGCAGATGAGCTCCCGCGCGCCGCGCCGCCGCCCCGCCGCGAGACGGACTTCGACGAGGCCGCGGTGGCAGGCGCTGCCGCAGCATACAACGACGACCGGCCGCGCGGCCGCCCCGCCACACGCGTCCGCACCCGGGTAGACATCGACGACGACGACGACATGGCCCCGGCGCGCCGTGGCCCGAGCCCGCTCCTGTGGGCGCTGCTCGCCGTCATCATCCTGGCGCTGCTCGGCTTCCTGCTCTGGCAGCTCTTCTTCAGCGGCCAGGGGGACGACGGGAGCGCCGTGCCCACCACCGACCCCAACGCCACGGTCGTCGCCGAGACCCCGGCCGACCTGACGCCGCTGCCCGGCACAGATCCCGGCGCACCAACCATCGACCCGGCGCTGCCCACTGCTGACCCGAACGCGCCGATCCCGACGGTTGACCCGGCGGCGCCCACTGCTGACCTGAACGCGCCAATCCCGACGGCTGACCCCAATGCGCCGCCGCCGACGGCTGACCCCAACGCCGGCGCGCAACCCACCGCCGACCCCAACGCCGGCGCGCAGCCTACCGCTCCGCCGCCGACGCTCGTGCCAGTGGCGGGGGCCAACCCGCTGATCATCCCGGCGAACGCGTTCATCAGCGCCAACGGCTGGAACTACAGCTACCCCGGAACCAACGTCTGCGCCTTCGGCTGCGCGGTGGTGCTCGGCAACCAGGCCGGCGGCTTTACCGCGTCCGGGACGTTCGTGCACATCCTGGCGTTCGTCCAGAACACCACCGGTACGGCCCAGCCGCTCCCGGCGGACTTCTTCGTCCTGCGCGACGCCCAGGGCCGCATCCACGAGGCGCGGGTGGACGTGGCCGGCGCCGTGTGGCAGCCGGGCGCCTCCGACGTCTCGCACGCCAGTGCTATCCCGGCTAACAACGCCACCACCAGCGTCTACCTGGTGTTCGACGTGCCGACCGACGCGACCAACCTGGTCCTCTTCTCACGCTACTTCATCGACCAGGGCTGGCAGGTGCTGGAGAGCGCACAGTAGCTCCCTGACAAAGGACGAACGACGAAAGACGAAAGACCAAGGACTAACTGCAAAGTTTGTCTTTGGTCCTTCGTCTTTGATCTTCTGCCGTCCGTCTTTCATCTTTTTCGCCCTCCATCTGAACGCTATGACCGCACGACTTGCCCCGCACGGCTCACTCCCGCCCGAGATGGTGACATCGCTGCTGAGCACGGCCCAGCGCACCCTTGCGCGCGGCGACCTACCGCGCGCAAGGGTGCTCCTGCGGACCCTGGCCGAGCAGGCGCCGAACGATTGGCAGGTATGGCAGGCGCTGGCAGAGATCGCCGAGACCGACGCGGAGCGCGCGGAGGCTCTGGCCCGCCTCGCAGCCCTGGTGGTGCCCTCCGGCCCGCGCGTCACGGTGCGCCTGAACGATGAGGCGATAGCGGACCAACCGCCCACCGCCCACCGCCAACCACCCACCGCCCACCGCCCACCGCCAACCGCCCACCGCCAAGAGCTGCTGACGGCTGACGAAGATGAGCCCTGGGCGGCCGCGGCCCTCACCGCTCACGCCGCGCCGCCGCCCGGCTGGTTCCGCCGCCACTGGCTCACCTACGCCTCCCTGGCGGTGATCGCGCTGCTGCTGCTCGGGTTGGCCGCGATCGCGCGCGACCGGCTTCCGCCGGCCTCGGCGCCCCAGGCGACGCCGACCCCGGCGCTGCCCACCATGGCGCCGGCGGGCTCGGGCGGTGTCGTGGCTGATGTGCCCACCGTCGCGCTCCCCACGCTCCCCCCGGCTGAGCCCACCGCGGCTCTGGCCGAGCCTACCCCGGCTCCGACTGAGCCCACCGCGCCGCCAACCGCCCCGGCAACATCGCCGCCGGCCACCGCCGCGCCCGCCGAGACTACCCCGTCGGCGACCACAGCGCCGACGGCGGCCACGTCGGACGAGGGGCTGGCGATCGGCCAGGTGGTGGACCGTGGCGACTGGAGCCTGACGGTGCTGCGGCCGGATCACCTCCTGCCCCTGAGCGGCAGTGTCGGGGGGCTGGCTCCCCAGGGGCGCTTCGTCCTGGCGCTGGTGGCGGTGACCAACCGCGGCACGGGCGCGGCGCCCCTCCCGCCGGACGCGCTGGCGCTGGTAGATGCCCAGGGCCAGCACTACGCGCCGCTCCCAGCCGCCTCAAGCGCCTACCTCAACGCCTACCAGCGCGGCCTGCGCGGCGACCTGAGCATGGAGGAGCCCGTCCCACCCGACGCCGGGATCGTCAGCATCCCGGTGATCTTCGACGTGCCTGAGGACGCCACCGGCCTGACGCTGGTGGTGGACAGCGCAGAGACGGGCTGGCGGCTGGGACAGTAGGGCGCTGTTCCAGCTCAGGCTGTGCCCGAGCTACCTGGCGGCGCCAGCCGCTCTTCCAGGTACGCCCGCAGCACAAGCGTAGCCGGGGGGAGCGCCCGCCCCTCGCGTGAGGCCAGCGCCATCGTGCGCTCGAGCGGCTCGCGCAGGCTCAGCACGGCGACCGGCTCGCCCCCCGCGAGCGCCAGTGGCGGTATCACCGCCACCCCCAGGCCCGCCTCGGTGAGCCGCAGCACCATCGAGAGTGACCCGCCGTTGAGCACCACCCGCGGAGTGAACCCGGCTGCCCTGCAGGCCGCGAGCGTTGCCTCGCGCACGTAGGCCCCCGACTCGTAGAGCAGAAACGGCTCGTCCGCCAGATCTTCGAAGGACACCTCCCCCCGGCCCGCGAGCCAGTGCCCCTCGGCCACCACCAGCACCAGCCGCTCCGCGAACAGCGGCGTCACCCGCAGCCCCTGGCGCGGCACGGGCAGCGTCACCACCGCCACATCCACCTCGCCGGAGTCGAGCAGCCCCAGCAGCTGCTGCGTGCTCCCCTCGTGCATGCTGAGTTCGATCTGTGGGTACTGCCGGTGGAACGCCGCCAGCACGCCCGGCAGCAGCCGCTCCCCCACCGTCGGCGGCGCCCCGATCGCCACCCGCCCGCCCCCTAGCCCGCCGCGCTGGCGCATCTCAGCGCGCGCGGCCTCCACCTGCGCCAGGATCGTGCGGGCGTGCTCCAGCAGGGCGTGTCCCGCGTCCGTCAGGCGGAGGCGGCGCCCCACCCGCTCGAACAGCGGCCCGCCCCCCAGCTCGTGCTCCAGGTCGTGCAGCTGCTTGGAGATCGCCGGCTGGGCGATCGAGAGCTCGACCGCCGCGCGCGAGACGTGCTGGTGGCGCGCCACCGCCTCGAAGTAGATCAGGTGCCGCAGCTCCATTGACAGCCTACCTCTCTGCTGTTGAACTTTTAGATATAGATTCATAATAATCTATCTATTGGACAGACGCTATCACAGCTGCTAGAGTCAGATCACCCAATACCAGATGCTCTGCGCCGCTGATGCCGCAGCCGGGGATATCCCCCGACTGCGCCTGCGTGCGCCCAGCGCGGCCGACGCGCCACCCAGAAAGAAGGATGACGATGAGCACCACGACCGACGAGTTCCGCGACCGGACGATCTACCTGATCGGCGACTACCTGCGCCCGCACCTGGCCGAGCTCATCCGTGCCTTCCTCGAGGAGCGCGGCGCGGCGCGCGTCGTGCTGCTCACCGAGCGCTACGAGACAGCCCAGGAGATGCTCGCGGCGATGCGTCACTACTGCGAGGACGGGCGGCTGCGCGCGCTCGGCACCGACGGCACGATCGGCGAGTCGATCGCGCGGGCGCGTGCGCACTTCGGCGATCCGCACTTCGTGGTCTCCACCCCGTTCCGCCCGCTGCTGCGCCCCTGGCACACGCCGGCGGAGCGCCAGATGAGCGAGGCGGTGGCCGAGCAGCTGACGCACCACGCACGCGTGGCGCAGCAGCTGGCGGAGATCGAGGGGGTGCGCCTGATGGTGGTGACGCCCGGGGCCAGCGTGGCGTCCGCGGTGGAGCAGGCGGTGTGCCCTATGCTGGGGGCGTTCGCGGGAGATCAGAGCGGCGGCGTGGTGCGCCAGATCGACCTGGCCTACCACACCGAGGAGTATGAGTCCACGGCCGAGGCGGCTGCGGCGTCGCTGCGGCGCTTCATCACGGCTGTGCTGGGCGGAGGCTGGGAGGGGGAGCGCCAGCTGCGCGCGCAGCACGCCTAGGCGCACCCGGACACAACAAAGCGGCGGGGCGTGCGTACAGCACACCCCGCCGCTCTGTGCTTGTGCAGTGCTACATATCGAAGCGCACCGCGCGGCCGAGCTCGGCGCTGCGGTACATCGCGTCGATGATCTCGGTGACCTGCAGCGCCTGGTGGGCCTGCGAGATCGGCTGCCGCCCCTCGCGGATCGCGTCCACGAAGTCGGCCGCCTGCACGTCGCCGGGGTTGTCCTTCTCGCCCGGCACCCAGTCCGGCTTCCAGGTGGTCAGCATATCGTGCGCGGCCTTGTTCACCGAGAGCGGGAACACCTCCAGGCCGGCCTCGGTGCCCGAGAGCGAGATGTTCTCCTTCGACTCGGGGATGTTCAGCGCCCAGGAGCACTCCATGATCATCGAGGCGCCGTTCTCGAAGCGCACGAACCCAGCTACCTGGTCCTCGACGGTGAACTCCTTGTAGTTCCACTGGCCCCACGGGTTGACGTTCGGGCGCTTGCCGAGGTTCTGCGACAGGCTGGCGCACACCTCGACCGGCTTCGGATTGCCCATGAGCCACAGCGCGCTGTCCAGCAGGTGCACGCCGAAGTCGATCATCGCGCCGCCGCCCTGAATGTCCTTGTGGACGAACGAACCCCAGGAGGGGATGCCGCGCCGGCGCAGCGCGGTGACGCGCGTCATGTAGACGTCGCCGAGCTCGCCCGACTCGACCACCTTGCGCGCGGCGCGGACGTTCGCCATGTGGCGGTAGTGGAAGGCGATGCTAAGGATCTTGCCCGCCTTCTCAGCGGCCGCCATCATCTGGCGCGCCTCGGCGGGGTCGAGCGCCATCGGCTTCTCGCACAGCACGTGCAGGCCGTGCTCGAGGGCGACGATCGTCGCCGGCGCGTGGTACTTGTTCGGCGTGCAGATCACCACCGCGTCGAGCTGCTCCTTCTCGATCATCTCGCGGTAGTCGCTGTATACGGCAGGGATGGCGTACTCGGCCGCCACGGCGTTCGCTGAGTCCACCATCACGTCGGCCACGGCGGCCACGGTGGCGTGCGGGTTGCGCTGGAAGCAGGGGAGGTGGCGGCCGCGGGCGATGCCACCAGTGCCGACAATGCCGATCCTCAGCTTGCTCATGATGAATCTGTGCTCCTTGATAGGGCTGTTCGATCTGGTGCGTGCGTCGTTGCCATGCTGAAATGCGCCCGAGGGCCTGACACGCAGAGCTGCGACCCGCGCTCCCGCGTATATGATATGCGAAGTTCGCCTTTTGTGTGCGGCGAAATGGTATCAGAAGATAACATTCTATTAACGCGTGCTCGCCGCGTGCCGCTGCGGTACAATACTGCGAGAGCGATCCCGCCCGGTTCGTGAGATACGCCAGGAGCCGACGCAGATGTCTCAGCCACCACTCACCTCCTCCACAGAGAGCTGCTGCGACGCGGCCCATCTGTGCTATCTGCGCGCGGGGGCTGGCGGCCGAGGGACGCTGCTGCTGCACGGCTGGGGTGACTCGAAGGAGATCTGGCGGCCGACGCTCCCGGCACTGGCGCAGCGCGGCCTGACCGTGGCGCCCGACATGCCAGGCCATGGCCGCTCACCACTGGCCGGCGCGGCGCGCATGGCCGATCTGGCGCGGCGGATCACCACGCTGGCCGATTCGCTCGGGCTCGCGGAGTTCGACCTGGTGGGCCACTCGATGGGCGGCAATGTGGCGCTGGAGCTGGCCCTGACGCACCCGGGACGCGTGCGGCGGCTGGTGCTGGTAGACCCCGCGGCGCTCGGGCCGGAGATGCCATTCTACACGCGCATCTACCTGCACAGCACGGCCGGCTGGGCCACTCTGCGCGCCTCACTGGCGCTCTACGCCGGCCTCGCAGGCCTGGCCGAGCGCCTCCCTAACGGCCGCCGCCTGGCGTACGCGGTCCCTGGCCTGCGACGCACCCTGACCACCGCCCAGACCAGCCCCGAGAGCCTGCGCGTGCTGCTGCGGGGCCTGTTCGACAACCCGCTCGGGCCGCGGCTGGCGGAGGTGCGGCAGCCCACGCTCGTAATCGGCGGTGAGCTCGACCCGTTGGTGCCGTCGTGGCTCTCCCGCCGCGTGGCACGGCTCATCCCCGGCGCACGCTACGCCGGCATTCTGCGGGCCGCCCACCACCCGATGGACGAGTGCCCGCGTGAGTTCGAGCGGCTCGTGCTGGACTTCCTGGATGCGTAGCTGGGAAGACAAACGGCGAGGCAGACGACTGAGTTCATGCCCTTGAGGATACAGCCATGACAGAATTTTCCGCAGACTCACGCTTGGCGCGCATCATCGGCACGATGCAGTGGCGCGTGCGCCCGGAGCGGCTGATGCTGGTGGGGATCGACCCGCGCGAGCAGCCGGTGGCGCTCCGCCTCGTGTCCGGCTTCACGGGCCGCTTCTGGCAGATCACGGTGGAGCCCGAGGTAGTCACGCTGGCGCTCGAGGAGTCGGACTGGCGCGCGGTGAGCCCGGCCTTCCCGCGGGCGCGCGTGGAGCGCCCCTACCGTGCGATCTCATTCGAGGTGGACCTGCCGCCGGACCTGGTGGGGTTCATGGCGGTGCTGAGCGGGGCGCTGGCTTCGGCGGGGGTGCCGCTGCTGGCGGTGTCCGGCTTCACGCGTGACCATCTGCTGGTGCGGGAGGCAGACCTGGAGCGCGCCGAGGCCTGTATCGCCGAGCTCGTGGCGCGCGCGGGGCGAGGGTAAGCTCTACTTCTTCTTCAGCACGAAGATGTACTCGTGCTTGAACACGTAGAAACCACCGGCCAGCGCACGGTACTTCCACAGCTCCCGCTGCTGACGCTTGCCGGCGGTGCCCTCGAAGTTCTTCACCACGATGCTCTTGAGCGAGAAGCCGCGCTGGAGCACCTCGTTCATCGCCTGGAAGCCAAGCGGGATCCACTCGCCACGCGCGTACTTGTCCCCGATCACTAGCGCCAGGTAGCGCCTGCGCTCCAGCACCGGCGCCACATTCTCCACTACGTTCCCCAGCATCGCCAGGAACGCGTCCACCGTGGCGGCGTTCGAGAGGTCGCGCGGGTCATCGCTGAAGCGGATGATGTCGAAGTACGGCGGGTGCAGCACCACAAGCTGGGCGTGCTTCCGGCCGTGGCGCTCGAGCAGGCCGCGGAAGTCGTACGAGGCGCTGTCGCCGCTGTGGACCTCGGCCACCGTCCGGCTCGGGCAGGTCTCCGCCGCAGCCAGCCGGCGCGCCAGGTCGGCCACACTGGGCTGCAGGTCCACCCCCAGGGCGTTGCGCCCCAGCCGGCGCGCCTCGATCAGCGTGGTGCCCGAGCCGGCGAACGGGTCGATCACCCAGTCGCCGGGGCGGGTGTAGCGCCGCATCATCTGGTTTGGGATCTGCGGGATGAAGTTGCCCCAGTAGGCCGCGGTGTGGACGCCGCTGCTGTCGCGCCGCTCGAGCTGCCACAGGCTGTCGGTGAGGATGTCGTCGTACTCTTTCCAGCGGTTGAGGTTGATGTCGTTGATCGCGGCGGTGCGGACCTCGGTGACGCTGCGGATGAGCCGCTCGATATAGTAGCGCGCCCGGTCCAGCGTCTGCGCCTGGCCGATCTGCGCCAGCTCGCCGTCGAGCACACGCTGGCTGAAGACCGCCGCCTCGCCCTCCTGTGCCGCTCCGCGCAGCGAGCTCCCCGGCCGCTCGACCTCGCCCCGCAGGGCGTCCACCGCCTCGCGCAGCGCGCCGATCCCCCCTGCCTCGCGCAGCCTGCCAAGCTCATCGAGCAGCCGCGGCTTGCTCAGCTGGATCGGATCGTCGAGACGGTCGGCGCGCGGGCCGTGGTGCGGCGGGGTGGGGAAGTCCGACACAGCAGGGTTTCCTTGGATGATCACATGCAATCGATGGCCACAGTATACGATAGATGAGCCATGTCTGCAATAGCGTATGTAAGTATTTTACGCCGTCCGCGCCATCCGGGCGAGCCACGCCACGTGCGTAACGACGTCAGCGCGAAGCCACTCGTCGGGGCGGACGGGCGCCTCGGCACCGGGCGCGGCCCCGATCGTCGCCGGCACCCCGAGGTAGACCATCGCCGCCAGCAGAGTCTGCGCGGGGTCGGCGGCGATACGGGCGATCTCGCCCCGCTGACCGAGCCCCGGCACCGCAACCAGGCGCAGCCAGTCCTCGAACCCCTCCCCGGTGCTCTTCAGCTGGGCGGGAGAGTGGCGTGAGAAAAGCTCGGCCAGCAGCCCGGCGTCTGCCTCCGAGAGCCCCTCCACCGTGCAGCTCCCCACGACCCCGCGCGCCGAGTAGAATGCCAGCGCCACCACACCCTCATCTACGGCCACCTCCGTGCTGATACCCGCAGGCCCGGGCCACGGCTCGTCCCCGATCTCGACGCGCAGCTCAGCGCCCGCTGCGCGCACCGCGAGCGCGAGGGGGAGCCGGCAGGAGGCGAGTGTCGGCCGGGGCACCGGCCCGGCGAGCGTCTCCAGCGCGGCGCGGTAGCGGCCCGCGAGCCAGAGCAGCCGCGCCAGGCGCAGCCAGGCATCGCCGTGGCGCGTGTCGATCGCCGCCGCCTGCCGGTACGCGCTCTCGGCGTGCGCCGTCGCGTCGAGGCCGCTCTGCCGCAGGTAGGCCCCCACCGCGGCCACGTCCACCGCGCCGCCCACCAGGAGCCGCTCGAGCCCTGCAACGAGCTTGTCACGGCTGGCCGCACGCCCGACCAGAGGCGCGGGTATCTCGATGCCCTGCAGCCGCTGGATGAGAGCCTGCAGATCGGCCGCATCAGCAGGCGCCTCCTCGGACAAAGCGGCATAGGCCAGCGCCGCCGCGGCGTCCCCGTCGGCGATGTAGTACGCGGCGCGGAGGCTACCGCGGAAGCACGTCGGGACACTGCGACGGCGGCGCAGACGCGAATACGCCGGGAAGCCTGTGCCGGCCAGGCACCGCTCGGCGTACTCAGGGTCCCGCGCCTTAAGTAGCTTGTAGGTCTCCAGGACGCGCGGTGTGTCGAGCCACAGGCTGCCGTCAGCCCTCTTGTTGCGCGGGCTGGCCTCAAGCGCCGCACGGGCAGCGGCACCCTGCCGGTCGCCCTGGACCAGATGACGCACGCCCCCCCACGGCCCGAGCCGCGCCAGCTCGACCGCGCCCTTGCCCTCGGCCGCCATCGCGCCGGCCCACCCAGCGATCACGTGCCCTGCGGCGTGCAGCTCGAAGGCCAGCAGGTCAGGCAGCGCCCCGCTCAGCCGCCCTTCGTCCCCCGCCAGCCGCGCGAGCGCCAGCGGGCCCTCAACCGGCTGCCGCAGCGCCGCCATCGGGTCCGAGCGGCCCATCGCGGCGCGAAGAACCCGCTCCACATCGCGCGCGAGCGACGGGCTCCGGAGCGGTGCACACAGCGCATCCAGCACGAGATCGAGCGCCGCACCGCTGTCCCACGCTAGCCAGCGCAGCGCTCCGGGCGACACCTGATGCTGCTGCAGCGCGCGGGAGATCATCTCCACGGCGCCGCGCTGCGCCTCCTCAGCGGGCACGAGCGTGCGGCGCCGCGCGCCCCACTGCGGCTGAAACAGCGTGACGCCCCACGGCTTGGGGGGCGTGTCGTACCAGGGGTCGAACACGTGTAGCAGCTCCAGCTCGACGGCGTCCTCCACCTCCCTGACGATCCTGAACACGGTGTTCTCGACGGCAATATCGCGCAGCGACAGGCCGCTGGGCGCCAGCGCCTCTCCGAGCGCGGCCAGCGCCAGCGGGCGCCAACGCCCCTCCCACGTCTCGCGCGCCGCGTTCAGCCGCGCATGTGTGATCGGAAGCGGCCAGCCGCGCAGGAAGGCGTCCAGCAGACAGGTTCTGGCCCACGCCGGCGCAAGGCTCTCCGGCGTGGGCAGGGTGTGGAGCCGGTGCTCGGCCAGGGCCCAGAAGGCCAGCTCGCGCAGCATCAGGTCGGGCAGGCGCTCGAGCTGATCCAGCGCGGTGGTCATCTCCGGCGGGTCCACCGGCTCCTCGACCAGGCTCTCCAGCGTGATGCGTGCGGTGATGTGCATTGTGCGGGTCGCCAGCGCTTGAGCCCCCTCGCGCGCGAGCTCGGCGCTCAGCTCGCGGTACTGTCGGGCGGACTCACTCGCCAGCTCCTCGTACTTGCGGCTGCGGCGCTCCCACTCGGCGCGAATCTGCGCCACGACGCCGCGCCAATACTCGCGCTCGGCCTCCTGGTACTCCTCCACCCCGAGGACAGCCACGGGCAGCCGTACGCGCAGCGGCGCGTGCTCGGAGCGGTACGGAACGAGCACGGGGAACGATGCCGGCGCGGCCACCGGTGCGCCGCGCAGCAACGCTGTCTGCACCGCATCGTGGAGCCCCACGTCCAGCGTGCGGACCTCCACAAACCCCATCTCGCGCTCGGCCTCGCGCAGCGCCTCGAGCGCCCCGTCGACTGTGGTGTGGAGCGGCTGTCCGGCCGTGACGGCTACCAGGGTGCGGCCCATCTCGCTCGCCAGCGCCCCCTGCACCGCTGCGGTCACGTTGAGCCGCCCGGCCTGCTCGAGGACGCGCCGCTCGAGGTCCGCGGCGTCCCACCCCGCCTCCCGCGTCGGCCCGCCCTCCTCGATAAGGTCGAAGAACGCCGCGCCGGCGAGCAGCAGATCCGAGCCGGACCCGCGCGCCTGGACCAGATCGTTCAGGATGGCGCTGACGCGGGCGCACACCACGGCGGGGGCTTGGCCCGTGACCGACAGCCGCACGGGGCGCCCCGCGCGCCGCCAGCTCCAGACCGTGATGCGCCCGCCGTAGATCGAGGTGGGCGGTGTCTCGATCACCTCCAGCAGCTGCGGGCGGCGGTCGCGGCGGAAGAAGAGCGGCTCGTCCGCCGGGATGCGCGCGGCGGCACACAGCCGCGGCAGCACCCGCTCGCGCAGCGCCTCGCTCGGCAGGAGCGAGAGCCGTGTGAGCCGGCCGACCGCGCCATCACCGACCCGCCCCTGTCGCAGGTCGTCGAGCGCCAGCAGGTCCGCCGCGGCCTCGTCGCCGGACGCAGCGATCGCCTCGCGCCGTGCAGGGGTCAGCCCCACCTCCAGCGCCACCAGGGCCAGGACCGCCAGCGCGGGCGCGCGCTCCTCATCCCCGCGCTGCGCGCAGGCTCCCAGCGCCCGCTGTACCTCGGGCGAGGCAAGCGCCCCAAGGCGGTCCCATGCCCACAGCGCCTCGGCCCGCAGCCAGGGCGCGCCGTCCGCCGGAGCCACCAGCGCCCGCCCGATCGCCAGGAGCGCCTCCGTGTGCCCCCCGCGGCGGACGGCGTCCTCTGCCAGCAGCACGTGCGCCTCGGGTCGCGGCAGGGCCAGCGCCGCAAGCGCGTGGGCCGCCCCGTCGTCCAGCGGCCGCCCGCGAGCCTCCAGGGCAAGGTAGGCGCGCTGGAGCGCCTGCGGCCGATCCGCCGCCACGTCGAGCTCAGAGACCAGCAGCGCGCCGTCAAGCCGACGCCGTAGCGCGAGCAGCTCCGGCGTAGCCGGCAGGCACGCGTACAGCGCGTCCAGCGATGGCCCGAGCCCGCTCAGACGCTGGGTCAGGATCGCCAGCTCGAGCTCCGCGAGATGCACCGCCACAGCCTCGGGGCGCCGGCGCACCCACGCGTCGGCCGCCAGCGCTATGCGCGCCTCGGGCACCGCGCCCTCTACCGCCGATAGGTCCGCGCGCGCGTCGCGCGGAAGCACCCCACCGATGCGCCCCATTGCCGCCAGCAGATCCGTGAGCGCTCGGTAGCGGGGCTCGCCAGCCGCCCGCGTGACGACCGCCCCCGCCAGGGCGCGCACCTCGCCAAGCGGGTCGAGCCAGGCATCAAGCTCCTCCAGCGTCCGGTCCACCTCCTCGGAGGGCGCCCGCGTCAGCACGGCCGGCGCCGCCGCTTGCCCTAGCCCCTCGTGGACCAGCTCCAGCGCGTGGCTGCGGCGGAGGTAGAAGCCCCAGGCGCCCACCAGCGCCAGGTAGAGGGTGAACAGCGCCGCCACCGCCAGGCCGAGCACCCCGCCCGTCAGCTGCAGCACTGCGGCCGCCAGAAGCCAGACGAGCGCAAGCAACCCCGGCGCCGCCACCGCCAGGCCGGCGAGCGCCCGCGCGAGCAGCGGCTGTGGGCAGAGCGCCGCCAGGAGGCAGGCGGCCAAAGCCACAGCCACGGAGCAGGCGGCCAGCTCCAGCGGCCCCATCCCACCCAGCAGCCGGGGCGGCTCCGGCGATACGTCCCCCCCTGCCAGCGCGGCCAGGATGCCGAGCAGCGCCAGCGCCAGCACCGCGCCCGCCGCCAGATAGGGCGCCAGCACGGGGCGGCGGAGCGGCCGGAAGGTCAGGGCGGCCAGCGCCAGCGCCAGCACCGCGCCCGCGCCGGTCATCGCAGGCGGAACAAGGCTCCCCGGAGCGACGAAGCCGGAGGTCGCGGCAGCGGCAGCGGCCAGGACATGCAGGCCGATCAAGGGCGCGCTGGGGCGCGGCGCAGCGTGATGCGTCACGGCGGTTCTTCCTGATACAATCGTTCGCCTCTACAGTATAGCGCCGATTGAGAACATGCAAATCGTTGTCGAGCTCATGCCCGACGCTACGCCCGCGCCACCTGATACAATCCCCCGTGTGTCTACACCCTCCAACGACGAAGGAGTCCTTCCCATGTCCGACACGACCCACCCGGTGCCGGCGGTGCCCGGTCTGATCTACGGCGGCGACTACAACCCCGAGCAATGGTCCGAGGAGACGTGGCGCGAGGATGCGCGCCTCATGCAGCAGGCCGGCGTCAACCTCGTCTCGCTCGGCATCTTCTCCTGGGCGCGCCTCGAGCCGCGGCCCGGCGTCTACGACTTCGCCTGGCTCGACACCGTGATGGACCTGCTTCACGCCCACGGCGTGCGCGTCAACCTCGCCACCGCCACCGCCTCGCCGCCCCCCTGGCTCGCCAGGCTCCACCCCGAGATCCTACCCGTCACCGCCGAGGGGGTCACCATGTGGCCCGGCTCACGCCGCCACTACACCCCGAGCAGCCCGGTCTACCGCGAGCACGCCGCCCGCCTCGCCACCGCCATCGCCGAGCGATACAAAGACCACCCGGCGCTCGCGCTCTGGCACGTGGACAACGAGTACGCCTGCCACTTCTCCGAGGACTTCTCGGACTCGGCGGCCATCGCTTTCCGCGCCTGGCTCGAACGCCGCTACGGCACGCTCGAGGCGCTCAACCAGGCCTGGGGCAGCGCCTTCTGGGGCCAGATCTACGGCGCCTGGGACGAGGTCAACCCGCCGCGCTACGCGCCCTACATGATCAACCCCGGCCACCAGCTCGACTGGAAGCGCTTCTCCTCCGATATGTTCCTCGAGTGCTTCCTGGAGCAGAAGGCCATCCTGCGCCGCATCACGCCGCACGTGCCCGTCACCACCAACTTCATGGGGCTCTTCAAGCCGCTCGACTACTGGGCCTGGGCCGCCGAGGAGGACGTGGTCTCCGACGACGCCTACCCTGACCCCGGCGACCCGGAGTCGCACGTGGGCTTCGCCATGAGCTGCGACCTGATGCGCTCGCTCGGCGGCGGGCGCCCGTGGGTGCTGATGGAGCAGGCCACCGGCCACGTCAACTGGCGCGCGCAGAACGTCACCAAGGCCCCCGGCCGCATGCGCCGCGGCAGCTACCAGGCGGTCGCACGCGGCGCCGACGGGGTGATGTTCTTCCAGTGGCGCCAGTCGAAGGCCGGCGGCGAGCAGTTCCACAGCGCGATGCTGCCCCACACCGGCCCCGAGTCGCGCCAGTACCGCGAGACGGCGGCACTCGGCGCGGAGCTGAGCGCGCTCGCCGAGCTGCGCGGAGCCCACGTCCCGGCCCGCGTCGCCATCCTGCTGGACTGGGAGAGCTGGTGGGCGCTGGAGCTCGAGGGCAAGCCCTCGGCCGACGTGCAGCTCATGCCGCAGATCCGCAGCTTCTACGCTCCGCTGTGGGAGCGCAACATCGCGGTGGACTTCGCCCGCCCCGACGCCGACCTCTCGCGCTACAGCCTGGTGGTGGCGCCAAGCCTCTACCTGGTGAGCGACGCGTCCGCGCGCAACCTGGAGCAGTTCGTCGCCTCCGGCGGCACGCTGGTGATGTCGTTCTTCAGCGGCATCGCAGACGAGCGCGGCCAGATCCGGCTGGGCGGCTACCCGGCGCCGTTCCGCTCGCTGCTCGGGCTGCGCGTGGAGGAGTTCGCGCCCTACGCGGCCGGCGAGGCGCGCACGGTCTATACGCGCGATGAGGAAAGCTTCGCCTGCGCCCTGTGGACGGATATCATCGAGCTGGAGGGGGCCGAGGCGCTGGGGCACTACGCCGACGGCTGGTTTGCCCACCGGCCAGCGGTCACGCGCAACGGCTTCGGCCAGGGGCGGGCCTACTACGCTGGCACGGCGCTCGACGCGGTGGGGATATCCTGGCTGCTGGATCAGGCCTGCCGCGAGGCCGGGGTGCGCCCGGCGGCCGTGGCGCCAGCGGGCGTCGAGGTGGTGGAGCGCGTGTCGGAGGGGCGGCGCTACCTCTTCGTGCTGAACCACGGCCAGGCCCCGGCCGAGCTGCACCTGCCGCAGCCCGCGCACGACCTGCTGCGCCCACATGAGCCGGCCCGCGCCAGCCACGCGCTTGAGGCGGGCGCCGTGGCGATTCTCCGTCAGCTCTAGCGGCGCGTGCCGGCCGAAGGCCACCACGAGAAACTCTGCTTGGAGGGGCAATGCCCTCCAAGCATCCCCTTCGGCGACCCCTAGCCTCTGACCTGCCCCTCGCCCTCGACCACCCACTTGTAGCTGGTCAGCTCACGGAGGGCCATCGGGCCGCGCACGTGCAGGCGCTGCGTGCTCACCGCGATCTCCGCGCCCAGCCCGAGCTGCCCGCCGTCGTTGAAGCGCGTCGAGGCGTTCACGAACACCGCCGCCGAGTCTACCGCCGCCACGAACGCCTCCGCCGCCGCGCGGTCCTCGGTGATAATCGCGTCCGAGTGGTCGCCGTAGGCCGCGATGTGGTCCAGCGCCTCGTCCAGCCCGTCCACCACGCGCGCCGAGAGCACCAGCGCCATGAACTCCGTGCCGAAGTCGGCATCGGTCGCCGGGCGCACCTTCTCGCCGTCGATGCCCGCCGCGGACACGATCGCGAGCGACTCCTCGTCCAGCCGCAGCTCCACGCCGGCCGCCAGCAGGTCGCGCGCCACCTCCGGCAGCACCTGGGGCGCCACCGCGCGGTGCACCAGCACGGTGTCGAGCGCGTTGCAGACGCTTGGGCGCTGCACCTTGGCGTTGTGGACGATCGGCACCACCTTCGCCAGGTCGGCCGACGCGTCCACGTAGACGTGGCACACACCGATCCCGCCGGTGATCACCGGCATGGTGGCCTTCTCGCGGCAGAACTGGTGCAGCGCAGCCCCCCCGCGCGGGATGATCACGTCTACATAGCGGTCGAGCTTGAGTAGCTGCTCCACCAGCGCCCGGTCCGGGTCATCGATCGCCTGGATGGCATCCCCAGGGATGCCGGCCTCGGCCAGCGCGCCCTGGATAATCGCCGCCAGCGCCGTGCTCGAGCGCGTGATCTCCTTGCCGGCGCGCAGGATGGCCGCGTTGCCGCTCTTGATGCACAGCGCCGCGCAGTCCACCGTGACGTTCGGGCGGGCCTCATAGATCACGCCCACCACCCCGAGCGGCACGTGGCGCTTGTGAACCCGCAGGCCGTTCGGCAGGGTCGCGTGGTCGAACTGCTCGCCCACCGGGTCCGGCAGCCGCGCGACGCTGCGCGTGTCGGCGGCGATCCCCGCGAGGCGGCGCTCGTCGAGCAGCATGCGGTCCAGCAGCGAGGCCGAGAGCCCAGCGGCGCGCCCGGCCTCGACGTCGGCGGCGTTGGCCTCGAGCAGCGCCGCGGTGCACGCCCGGTCGGTCAGGGCGGCGGCCAGCGCCTCGAGCGCGGCGTTCTTCTGGGCGGTGGAAGCGCGGGCCAGCTTGCGCGCAGCGGCGCGGGCGCGGGCGCCCATTGCGTTCAGGTCGATCATCGTGAGCCCCCGGTGACGAGCGGTTTTCGCGCATTATACCATCCGCCCCCCACAGCCCGCCGCTCCGAAGCCCACGAGAGCAATCCTGCTGGATAAAAAAAGCTGGGAGAATGATCGTGTTCTCCCCG
>JBDLTZ010000246.1:0-57101 GCA_039805565.1 Chloroflexota bacterium
ATCGGCGGGCGGGTGCTGCTGGTGGTCATCGGCAACACCCAGCTCTACGGCGGCGTGGTCAAGATCACCGCCCGTGCGATCATCGACGACGGCCTGCTCGACGTGTGCATCATTAAGGGTAGCTCGCTCCTCAGCGCCCCCCTGCGCATCTTCTCCATTCTCATGCGCCGCTACAACCTCGACCCGAAGATCGAGTACCATCGTGCGCGCAGCGTGCGCGTCGAGTCGCGCCGCGGCCTGCCAGTGCAGGTGGACGGCGACCACATCGGCCAGACGCCGATGGTCTTCGAGGTGGCGCCGGGGGCGCTGCGTGCGCTGGTGCCGACGGATCTGCCGCCGGACCTTGTGCGGATGGACGCTCCCGCGGGGCGCCAGCGGAGGCGGGAGGGGAGCGCTGAGTCTTGAGTCTTGAGTCTTGAGCTGGCGCGGTGCTAGCTCCGAGAGAACCACGCTATGCGATTCAGCCGGTCGTTACGTATGACCCTCAACGTTCAACGTGTCGTGTGTGTCGTTTTCCTCGCTCTGGCGTCCTGTGGCCCCTCGCCCGAGGTGCCCGCCACCACACCTACGGCTGAGATTCTCCCGATCGGTGAGCCGACGCCGCGCCCTGCCGGCCCTGCGCCCACTGTTGCCTCAACCAGCGGTGCGCTCCCGGGGCGCCTGCTGTTCGCCAAAGGCGGTGACCTGTGGCTGTGGCAGGGCGAGCACGGCAGCCAGCTTACCAGCACTGGCGACGCATGGCAGCCGGCATGGTCTCCGGACGGCGATAGGGTCGCCTTTGTGCGCCGCGGGGAGAGCTACAGCGACCTGGTGTTGATCCCCGCGGCCGGCGGCGAGATGGTGCAGCTCACGAACAACGGCTCGAAGGAGCCGCCGCGCAGCTTCGAGCGGATCTACGATGTGGTCTGGGCGCTCTACCCGGCCTACGCACCCGACGGCGGCGAGGTGGCATTCGTGTCGCAGTACGGCCCGCCGTTCGGCTCGCCTGCCTCCGACTACCATCTGGCGCTCTTCTCGGTGGCCCCCGGGCCCGGCGCCGTGCGCACGCTGCTTTACGCGGACGATACGGGACACGTCGGACGGCCGGCCTACGCCCCCGATGGATCGGCGATCGTGTTCGCCCTCGGGCCCGCCGGCGCCGGCGTTTCGCGGCTCTACCGCTACGACCCTGCCGCTGAGACGGCCGCCCCCCTCGATGGCTTCCCCGAGCAGAGCTACGACCCAGCCTTCTCACCCGACGGGCGCTGGCTGGCCTTCGCCATGCGCGATGGGACTGCCACGGACGTGTTCGTGTCGCCGGCCAGCGGTGGCGCTCCCGTGCGGCTGACGAGCGTCGGCACGGCACGAGCGCCGGTCTTCTCGCCCGACGGCACACTGCTGGCCTACCTGGCGATTGCGCCGGGCGAGAGCAGCTTCGACCTGTGGGTTGTGGAGCTGCGCCGGAGCGCCGACGGCGGCCTCGCCCCGGGTGAGCCTCGCCGGATAACCAGCGGCATGCGGGTCGACGCCGACTCGGGTGTGGCCTGGGCGAGGTAGGCTTCGCAGCAGGTGCGGGCGAGGAAGCTCCTCCGCGCCCGCGCCGCTCGTTGGCGCCCCACAACCGCCCTGATTACGAGATCGCCGGCAGCCAACCTCCGAGCCCCAGAGGTGCTGACGGCGAGCTGGTTGCGCTCCGCACCGGCCGGGTACGTGGATGCACGGCTGATGTGCCGTGCATTCTCGGGTACAATCCTGACCCCGTTGACATACAGGAGCGCTCATGGCCCACTTCCTCCACGTCGTCCAGCTGTACTACCCGGTGAACAGCGGCGCCGGGCGCTACTTCGCGGAGGTCGGCGAGCGCCTGGTCGCCGAGGGGCACCGCGTCACGGTGCTGGCCACCGACGCCTACGACCTTGAGCACCTGTGGGCGCCCGGGCGGCGGCGCGTGGAGCTCCCCGAGGAGGAGCGTCGCGGCGTGCGGGTGGTGCGCCTGCCGGTGTGGCGCGCCCCCGGCCCGCGGCAGACCTACGCGGCCCTGCGGCGCCTCATGGCGGAGCTGTCGCGCCTGCCCGGCACGGCGGCGCTGCTGGGCCAGCTCGCCAGGCTGACGCCGCGGCTACCAGGACTCGAGGGCTTCCTGGCCGCCGAGCGCTTCGACCTGGTGCACACTACCAACATCACGCTCGACTTCGCCGTGCTCCCGGCCCACGATGTGGCGCGCCGTCAGGGGGCGGCCGTTATCTGTACGCCGTTCGTCCACCTTGGTGAGCCCGAGAGCGACGCGGTGCGGCGCTACTACACGATGCGACACCAGATCGAGCTGCTGCGCCGCAGCGACCGGGTGATCGTGCAGGGCGGGCTCGAGGAGGCGTATCTGGCGCGGCACGGGGTGCCGCGCGAGCGGCTGCGGCGGATCGGCTGCGGTGTGGACCCGGCCGAGCTGGCGGGCGGCGACGGGCCGCGCTTCCGCGCCGAGCACGGGGTCGCGGGGCCGCTTGTGCTGTATGTCGGGGCGCTGGCGCGGGACAAGGGGGCCATCCACACGCTGGAGGCCATGCGGCGGCTCTGGGCGCGCGGTGGCGAGGCCACGCTGGTGCTGATCGGCGCGCCGCTGGCCGACTTCACCGCCTACTACGAGGCCCTGCCCGAGGACGTCCGGGCGCGGGTGCGGCTGCTACCCTACGCGCCGGACAAGGTGAAGCTGGACGCCTACGCTGCGGCGGATGTCTTCGCCATGCCCTCGCGCACCGACTCGTTCGGGATCGTGTATCTGGAGGCCTGGTGCTACGGCGTGCCGGTGGTGGGCGCGCGCGCGGGCGGGGTGCCAGACGTCATCGACCACGGGCGCGATGGGCTGCTGGTGCCCTTCGGCGACAGCGAGGGGCTGGCGGAGGCGCTGGAGCGGCTGCTGGCCGACCGCGAGGAGGCGCGGCGGCTCGGGGAGGCAGGGCGGCGCAAGGTGCTGCGCGAGCTGACCTGGGAGCGTAAGTACGCGCAGGTGCGCGAGGTGTACGCCGAGCTCGTACGGATGTAGCCGGAGAGGCCGGAGGGTGCGGGGAGCACCTCGGTGGTTCGGCCACCTGTGCGCGCTCCGCGCCCTCCACGGCGGCTCTTACGCCGGCGGCACCACGCCGATCGTGAGCAGGATGTTGGCGTAGACACGGCGCTCGCCAGTGGCGATCACCAGCGCGGTGTCGGCGCCGCGGGCGGCCTCGTAGAACGGGAAGCGGCCGATTTTCTGCAGCTCGGTGCCGGGCAGGATGGCGCGGAACTCCTCGAAGATCGCCGGCTCAGGCCCGCTGTCCGGCACCATCACGTGGGCCGCCTCCACCGGGATGGCGTCGGCCAGGGCCGCGAGCACATCGGTGACGGTGAGGAGGCCGGGGGTCAGGTTGAGGAACACGCGCCGGGCGGTCGCCGGGGCGCCGGTTGCGAAGGGGTAGTTGCCGTCCGCGATCAGCACCTGGGAGCCGTGGCCGGCGGCGCCGAGGGCCGCCAGGATCTCGGGGTGGATGAGCTTGTAGCGCAGCATGGGTACATCCTCGTACGAGCGGGCGTATCACTGTCCCTGACGCGGAATACTCGTGTGTCGGGGCGGGCGCAGTATAGCACAGCTCCCGCCCCGCGCTACCGCTCCCCCAGCGTCGCCTCGCGCAGCGTGTCGAGCTCGCGCTGGGCCTCCAGGAGCTGCTGGCGCATGTGCATGATCACCTCGACGCCCGCGAGGTTCACCCCCAGGTCATCTACCAGGCGCTTGATAAAGCGGATCTGCTCGATGTCGGCCTCGCTGAAGCGGCGCACGTTGCCGCGCGTGCGGCTGGGGGTGATCAGGCCGCGCCGCTCGTACAGCCGCAGGCTCTGCTCGTGCATGCCGCAGAGCTCAGCCGCAATCTTGATGCTGTAGAGGCGATCTGTCATACTGCTGGCTACTACCTGCTGACTACTGACCACCGGCTACTGACGCAGCCCGCGCAGCTCCTCCACCAGCTCGCGCTCGCGCTGGCTGAGCTGGGTGGGCAGTGCCACCTCCAGCGCGATGAACAGGTCGCCGCGAGTCTCCGGCGCGCGCAGGCGCGGCATCCCCTGGGCTGCGATGCGGTGGGTCTTGCCGTTCTGTGAGCCGGGCGGCACCTTGAGAGTCACGGTCTTACCGCCCATCACCGGAACCCTCACCTCGCCGCCGAGCAGCATTGTGTACAGGTCCACGTTCGCCTTGACGTGCAGGTCGTCGCCGCGGCGCTCGAAGCGTGGGTGCGGCTGCACCTTCACTAGCAGGTAGAGGTCGCCGCGCCGCCCGCCGCCCATCCCAGGGCCGCCCTCGCCCGCCACGCGCACCCGCGAGCCGTTGTCCACGCCGGTCGGGATCTTCACGGTGATGTTGCGCGGCTGGCCGTTGGCGCTGTGGAACTGGAGCGTGCGCTGTGAGCCGGTGAAGGCTTCCTCGAGCGAGATCTCCACCTGCTGCTCGACATCCTGCCCGTTGGCGCGGAATGAGGCGCCGCGCGTCCCAGTGCCTGCGCCGCCCATGCCCGGGCCCGCGCCGCCGAACAGCTGCTCGAAGAAGTCCGAGAAGTCTGTTCCGCCCGCGCCGCCCACGCCGCCTACGCCGCCACCGCCGTAGCTGCCCCAGTCAAAACCACCCTCCCCTGCCTGCTGGTAGCGCTGCCAGTCCTTGCCGAAGCGGTCGTACTTCTCGCGCTTCTCCTTGTCGGACAGGACCTCGTAGGCCTCATTGATCTCTTTGAACTTGGCCTCGGCGGTCGTGTTGCCCGGGTTGATGTCCGGGTGGTACTGGCGTGCGAGCTTGCGGTACGCCTTCTTGATCTCGGCGTCGCTCGCGCCGGCCTCGACGCCGAGGGTCTTGTAGTAGTCCTGGTATGCCATGTCCTCCGAACTCCTGCCGCACCCCCAGTGCGCTCCTGAGTCTGATACACTTTATTATAAGAACTTGATAGTGTCGCTGTCAAGGTTGCTCTATTAACAATCTATGTATCTTCGGCCTTGCGGGCGATGCACGCGGGGTGCTCCACGTGTGGTACGATCTCCCTACGCACGCAGCAGTGGGTGAAGATCGTGCAGCAGAGGGGGTGGTGTGTGCCGAACGCGCAGATGGAGGCGGCGAAACGGCAGCTTGACGAGGCGCTGCGGGCACTCTCGGCCCATGACAGCGCGGTGAATCCCGGCGCAACGCCTGGCCCTCGCCCCCCACGCGGCGCTCCCGCGCCCGCTGACGCACCCGATGCGGTGGCCACCCTGGCGCGGCTGCTGGCGGGGGCAGCGCTGCTGGGCATGGACGAGCTGGCGCGGCGCGGGCCGAGGTGGGAGCAGCAGGCGCGGGGTGATGCGGCGGGCCCTCCCCCGGCTGACCCCCCGCTGTCTCCGCCTGCGCCCCAGACGGCCGGAGACACACTGCGCCTCGCGCTCACTGGCTGGGTCTTCGCCACGCAGGAGCGGCTGCGCGCCGCGCCCGACGCGGGGAGCTGGCTGCGCGTCGCGGCCTCCCAGACCCTGGACGCCGCCGCCGCGGTGACGAGCGAGTCGATCGCGGGGCTGCGACAGGAGCCCTCGCACGCGGGGCAGGTACACAGCCCCGACCTGTCGCGCTGGGTGGCGCGCGGCCAGGTCGAGGAGGAGCGCAGCAGGGCGCTCGCGCGCGTGGCCCTCAGCGACATCGCCCAGAGCACGATCACGTACTTGGCGCACGAGCCGGCGGTGGAGGAGCTCATCCAGAAGCAGAGCACCAGCCTGGCCGGCGAGGCGCTCGAGGAGGTCCGCGAGCGAGCCGTCAACGCCGACATTGTGGTCGACCGGCTCGTGCGTCGGCTCCTCGGCGGGCGCGCGGCACGGTCCCTTGGCGACGAGCTGGCCGCGCGCGACACGGCCGGCGCGGAGGTGCAGCGATGATCGGAATGCCGCCGGCGGCCCCCTCGCGCGGCGCGCCGCCGCCCTCGCTGATCGGCCAGCCGGCTGGCTTCGTCAGCCGCCTGACCGCGCTGGTGATCGATATCGCGCTCCTGCTCCTGGCGCTGCTTGTGAGCAACCTGCTGCTGGCCGCGCTGAGCAGCTACGGCCCGGTGCCCTGGGTGCGCGACGCCGCCACTCAGCAGTGGCCGGGGCTCACACCCTGGTTCGTTGCGCTCGGCGCGCTGCTGCCGACCCTCGTCGGCATTGGGCTGGTGATCGGCTACTTTCTGTTCTTTCTCACCCTCACCGGGCAGACGATTGGCAAGCGCCTGGTGGGCGTGCGGGTGATCTCCACCCGCGGCGGCCACCTGACCGTCTGGCAGTCATCGCTGCGGGTCATCGGCTACTTCGTGTCGCTGCTGCCGCTCTACGTTGGCTTCCTCGCGGCGCTGCTCGACGTGCAGCGCCGGGCCTGGCACGATCGGATCGCCGGCACACTCGTGGTTTACGTCTGGGCAGCGCGCCCCGACGAGCGCTTCATCAACAAATGACACACCCACAAGGAGGTGGCGACGGCCATGTACACCAGCCACTACCGCTTCCCGCGCTGGTTTGACCCGCAGGCGATGCTGATACGCTTCACGCAGTGGTACTGCTCGGTGCGGGCCGACGGCCTGGAGCATCTACCGCCCACGGGTGCCTTCATCCTGGCCTCGAACCACTCCAGCCACGCGGACACCGCGGTGATCTTCGTCGCGCTCCCGCCCAACCGGCGCCGCACGGTGGTGGTCGCCGCCGCGCGCGACTACTTCTTCACGAGCCGCGGCCGGCAGTTCGCCTCGCGCTCGCTCTTCAACGCTGTGCCGCTAGACCGCGAGGCCTCGCTGCACGCCGGGCCGCTGCGTCACGCCTCGCGGGCGCTGCGCGAGGGCTACGGGCTGCTGATCTACCCCGAGGGCACCCGCGGCATGACCGGCGCGGTGGGCAAGTTCCGCGGCGGCCTCGGCCTCCTGATGGCGCGTCACCCCGGTGTGCCGGTGGTGCCCGTGGCCGTGGACGGCACCGACACGGTGATGCCGAAGAAGAGCCTTTTCCCGCGCCGCCACCCCGTGCGCGTGCGGTTTGGCGCGCCGCTGCACGACCTCGGCGCCCTCGAGCATGATGTCGCGAGCATGCGGCGGGCCGTCGAGGAGGTCCGCGGGGCGGTTGTGGGGCTCAAGCACGCGCTGGAGGAGGAGCGCGCCTCCGCGCAGGCGCCCCGACGTAGCCACGGCACGCTGCTGTAGGGCGTGGACCGGTGCGTGGTACAATGTTCAGACGTCTTCCCGCCCCACGCCCCGGAGCTGCGTCCTGGCCCAGCCGCGCGAACCCCGGAACGCTCGCACACAGAGGGATCTCATGGTCGCTCGTCTTCAGCGCTCGCTGCGCACGCCCGTCGGGCGCGGTCTCGCGATGCTG
Organism: Chloroflexota bacterium; assembly: GCA_039805565.1. Taxonomy (GTDB): domain Bacteria; phylum Chloroflexota; class Chloroflexia; order Chloroflexales; family Roseiflexaceae; genus CALJIC01. The sequence goes on from JBDLTZ010000246.1 coordinate 7,345, forward strand.
ATCGTCACCACCATCACCGCCGGCTTCGCCATGTCCGCGCAGGGGACTGTGGTGGCCAACTACTTTGCCGATGAGCTCGGCCTCGAGGGGCCGCAGTTCGGCTACATCACCGCCATCCGCGAAGTGCCCGGCTTCCTGCTGATCCTGCTCACCGCGCTGTTCTACCGCCTGTCGCTGCCGCACCTCACCGCCGGCGCGCTGGTGCTGCTGACGATCGGCTACGGCCTGTTCGGCTGGTCGTGGTCGTTCTGGAGCGTGGCGCCGTGGGTGGTGCTCAGCTCGGTCGGGTACCACACCTGGCTCCAGACGCAGTACGCGCTTGCGATGAGTCTGACAACCGAGGGTCACTCGGGGCGCGCGCTCGGACTGGTGTCGGCAGTGGGTAACGCCGGTAGCCTGGCGGCCATGGTGGTGGTGATGGTCACCTTCCAGCTCGGCTGGCTCGACTACCGATCGACGTTCGTGCTCTGCGGGGCGATGGCGCTGGTTGCGGCGGTAGCGATCGTGCGCTTCCCCAACATGCGCGACGGGCAGGAGGAGGCGGTGGCGCGCCAGCGCGAGCCGATCGTGGTGCGCCGGGAGTACGGCTACTACTATCTGCTGAGCCTGCTGGACGGCGGCCGCCAGCAGATCTTCTTCTCGTTCGGCCTGTGGGTGCTCGTCTCGCGCTACGGCCTCCAGGTGCCGACGATCTCCGCCATCCTGATCGTCGTCACTGCACTCAACGCTGTGACTGGCACCTGGCTCGGGCGCATGTTCGACCGGCACGGCGAGCGGCCGATGCTGGCGGCGGTCAACGTCGGCTACGTGGTGGCGCTGGCGGGCTACGCGCTGGTGGACAACGTGGTGGTGGCGGTGCTGTGCTACGTGATCTACTCGTTCATCTTCCCGATCTCGGGGATCGGGGCGGCCACCTATCTGCGGAAGGTGGCGGTGGCGGACGAGGTGGCGCCATCGCTGGCGATGGGGGTGACGCTGCAGCACGCGGCGGCGGTGGTGGTGCCGGTCGCCACCGGCGCGGTGCTGAACTACGTCGGCTACCAGGTGCCGTTCCTGATCGCCTGCGGCTTCGCCTGCCTCACATTCCTGGTCACGCGGCGGCTCGAGCCGGAGCTGCAGAAGTCGCCACGCCGCCTGGCCGAGGAGGCGACCCTCTGAGTCACGCTCGGTCGAGCGCGCCTCGCACCGCCAGCGCGAGCTGAAGCGGCGAGAACGGCTTCAACAGCAGGGGCGCGTCGTCTAGGGCGGCGCGCCCCTGCTGCGCGTCGATGACTGTCGTGTAGCCGGACATGAGCACCACCGACATGCCCGGGCGCGCCTCGCGCAGCCTCAACGCCACCTCAATACCGCTCAGGTGCGGCATGACGATGTCGCTTAGCAGCAGATCGATGCGCTCGTCGCTTGCGAGCGCGATCTCCAGCGCCTCCTTGCCGTGGCTCGCCTCGAGCACCGTGTAGCCGCAGCGCCGCAGCACACGGGCAGCGAGCGCTCGCACTGCCGGCTCGTCCTCGATCAGCAGGACCGTCTCGGAGCCGCCGGGCAGCTCCTCCGATGGCTGAGCCGGCTGCTCCCTGGCGGCTCCGCTCACCTGCGGCAGGTAGATCGTCCACGTCGTCCCGCTGCCGGGTGCGCTGGTCACGTCGATGTACCCGCTGTGCTGCTTCACGATCCCGTACGAGGTCGCCAGCCCCAGCCCGACCCCCTTGCCAAGCTCCTTGGTGGTGAAGAATGGCTCGAACACGTGCGTCAGCACCTCGGGCGTCATGCCCACGCCGTTGTCGGCCACGGTGATAGTGCTGTACGTGGCGGGTGCGAGTCCTGGGAGCGGTGGGCTGCGCCGTGCGTCCACGACTCTGTCGGCGGTTCGGAGCACCACCATGCCCCCGCTCGGCATCGCGTCGCGTGCGTTGATTACCAGGTTGGTGATCACCTGCTCGATCTGGCCGGGGTCCACCCGCACCAGGCCGAGCGTGGGCGTGAGCTCGAGGTGCAGCTCGATGTGCTCGCCGATCAGGCGGCGGAGCATGGTGCTGAGGTGACGCAGCAGCTCGTTCAGATCGGCTATAACCGGCTCCAGCAGCTGCTTGCGGGCGAAGGCCAGGAGCTGGCGCGTCAGGTTGGCCGCGCGCCGGCCGGCCGCCTCGGCCTCGTGCAGATCGGCCTGGAGCGGGCTCTCGGCCGGCAGCTCCTCGCGCACCATCTCGAGGCTGCCCAGGATGACCATCAGCTGGTTGTTGAAGTCGTGGGCGATGCCGCCCGCCAGCTGGCCGATGCTCTCCATCTTCTGCGCCTGCCGCAGCTCGAGCTCGAGCCTGCGTCGCTCGGTCACATCGTCGGTGAGCAGGAGAAGGTGTGGCTCGCCGCCGATCTCGATGCGTTCGATGGAGACGAGCACAGTGCGGATGGCGCCGGCGGTGGTGCGCCAGCGCATTTCGACCTCGCGCATCGGTAGCCCGTCCTGGACGGCCCGCAGCATCTCCGCTCGGTCCCCGCCATCCAGCCCGAACGGGAAGTCGGTGGCAACCTGTCCGATCAGACTCGGCGGTGTGACCCCGATCACCCGTGCCAGGCTGTCGTTCACGTCGATGATGCACCTGTCGGACAGGCGCGCGATGCCGATCCCCAGCGGGCTCGCCCGGAACGCTTTGGCGAAGCGCTCCTCGGACTGCCGCAGCGCGCGCTCGATCTCCACCTGCGCCGTCATGTCACGCATGATCACCGTCGCAATCAGTTCGCCGTCCACCTCGGCGCGCGCCACAGTGGCCTCCATCGGGAACTCCGTCCCGTCGTTCCGGCGGGCGGTCAGCGGTTGGGAGATGCGCCTGGTGTGTGTCCCCGAGCTGCCGACGAAGCTCGTGACGCCCCGGTAGTGCGTGGCGTTGTACCGCTCAGGGACGAAGTGCGCCACCGGCAGCCCGATGGCGGCCGCGGCCGGGAGGCGGAACATCCGCTCGGCGGCCGGGTTGAAGAGCACGATGCGGAGGTCCTTGTCCACGGCGACGATCGCATCGATCGCCGAGTCGATGATCGCTGCGAGCCGTGCCTGGCTGCGCCGCAGCTTCGTGTCGTCGCGTCGCCGCTCCACGGCCACCGCGGCGAGGTGGGCGGCGTCGCTGGCGAGCGCCAGAGTCTGCTCGTCCGGCATCCTCGGCTCACGCACGTAGATCGCGTAGGTGCCCAGCACGGCGCCCTGCCGGTCGAAGAACGGCACGGACCAGCAGGCGCGTAGGCCGTGCGCCAGGGCCAGCTCGCGCCACGACTCCCAGCGTGAGTCGGTGGCGATATCGTCCACCAGGACCATCGTGCCGGTGTAGACGGCCGTCCCGCACGACCCAGCCATCGGGCCGATTCTGACGCCGTCAACCTGCGCCGTGTAGGCCGGGGGCAGCGAGGGCGCCGCGCCGGTGTGCAGCGTGCCACACTCGGCGTCCAGCAGCATGATCGCGCACAGGCTCCCCGGAGCCTGCTCCTCGATCATCAGCGTGAGGGTCTCGAGCACCTCGTCGAGCGCCGCATCGGTGGCGAGCTGCTCGAAGAAGGCCCGCTGGCGGCGCGCCAGCCGCTCGGCCGCGCGCTCCGCCGTCACGTCACGGTGGACGACAACCAGGTGTGTCATCACGCCATGCTGGTCCTGCATGGGTGTGACGGACCACTCGGCCAGGTAGGTGCTGCTGTCACGTCGGTAGGTGATCAGCTCGGCCGTAAACGGGAGCCCGGCAGACACGGCCTCGCGCATGCGCCGCAGGGTCTCCTCGTCGGTCGCCGGGCCGATCTGCGCCTCGGGGCCGCGCCCGACGATCTCCTCCAGCGTGTAGCCTGTCAGCCGGGTGTACGCGGGGTTAGCGTAGACTACCGTCGGCCAGGCCGGCAGCGCGATCGTCAGGAGGATGGCGTCGCTGGCCTGCTCGAACGCCGACTTCACCATCCGCAGCGCCTCCTCCGCCTCGCGCCAGGCGCGCAGGTCGCGCATGATGGCGATGTACCTCGGCGCCCCTGTGACCCAAGCGACGCTGGCGTGTACGTGGACCGGGACGACTGCGCCGTCCTTGCAGCGCATCTCGACTTCGACCTCTGACACCCCTCGCGCGGTGAGCGCCTCGAACGAGCGCTGGATCGCGCCCAGGTCCACAGCGAGGTCGGCCACGGTGAGCTGGAGCAGCTCGGCGCGCGTATATCCCAGCAGTTGCTCCGCCGCCGGGTTCACATCCTGGTAGCGGCCGGCGCCGTCCGCCACGAGCACCGCGTCAGCAATACTGTTGAGGAGCGTGCGGTAGGCTCCCTCAGAGGCTTCAAGATGCCCGCGCAGCCTGGCAACTTCGGCCTCGAGCTCCGCGACCGCTGCGGCTGCCGCGTTTGTGTCGGCTGTCTCCTGTCTCACCGGGTGCTCCTCACGCGCCTTTCATCTCCGATGTGGGCGCGTCCGTTCCCCCTCATCATAGCTCTACGCAAGCTTTATGACTCTGGTAGGTGGGTTTCAGGAAAGGTTTCGTCCTCCCTCGTCCTCCACTCCCGAACCACTTCTGTCATTTTATGTTGACCATCATTATACAACGGTCTGTCGGCGCCCGCAGTTTCCAGCGCACGACGTTATGGTTGCGATTGGAATCATATTCAGAGCATCATCGAGCGGATCGTCCAGTTTCGTATCCCTGATCACGGCTGAGATGCGGCGTTGGCACAGGCTGTGCAGCGCTGCCCCTCGAGAGAGGAGCTACCATGGCCGTACACCCAGGGATCTTTCCGACCTTCTTCCTCTCCGGGTTCGAGTGTTCGACGTTCCTCTGGAAAGACCAGGGGCGGCGCAACCTCGTTGCGGAGACCCGGCACGACACGAACGCCCGCCAGGACTATGACATTCTGCGCCGTCTCGGTATCGGCGTGGCACGCGAGGGCGTGCCCTGGCCGCTTGTCGAACGCGGGGGGGCCTACGACTTCAGCTGCCTCGGTCCGCTGATCGACGCGATGAACGCGGCCCAGGTCCTGCCGATCTGGGACCTGTGCCACTACGGCTACCCGGACGACGCCGACCCTTTCGCCGACGACTTCGCCGAGCGCTTCGCGCGCTACTGCCGGGCGGCGGCCGAGTACGTGACGGCGCGGGTGCGCGGGCCGCACATCTTCACCCCGATCAACGAGATCACCTTCTTCGCGTTCTGCGGCGGCGAGTGGGGCTGGGTGGCGCCCTTCCTGCGCGGCGAGCCGAACCGCCACCGCCTGCGACACGCGCTCTGCCGCGCGGCGATAGCCGGCGTGAAGGCCATCCGCGAGGTGGACCCGGAGGCACGCATGGTCCACGTGGACCCGCTGGTGTACGTGGCGCCGCCCCAGGATCGCCCCGACCTGGCCGACGATGCGCGCCACGAGACCTTCGAGGACACCTTCATCGCCTGGGACATCCTGGCCGGGATGCGCCACCCCGAGCTCGGCGGCAGCCCCGAGGTGCTCGACATCGTCGGCGTGAACTGCTACGCCTTCGGCCAGATGGAGTTCCGCGAGGAGGGCCCGCACCAGGCGCTCGGCCCGCACGACGAGCGCATCCAGCCGCTGTGCGACCTGCTGCTCTACGCCTGGGAGCGCTACCACCGCCCGATGATCATCGCCGAGACGAGCGGACTGGGCGAGGGCCGCCCGGCCTGGCTGCGCGATGTCATGCAGGAGTCGCTCGCCGCCATCGCCCGCGGCGTGGATCTGCATGGCGTCTGCCTGTTCCCGGGCGTCGATATGCCGAACTGGCACAACGGCGAGTGGCTCCACAATGGTATCTGCGACCTGGTGCCCGAGGGCGATAACCTGCTGCGCGTGCCGTACGAGCCGTACGTGCAGGAGCTGCGCCACTGGCAGCGGCTGCTCAACCGCGTCACCGCATTGGACGACGACCCCTTCAGCGACCCGGTGGAGCTCGCCGAGGTTCGCGCGGCCGCCGAGCGCCTCCAGCTAGACCCCGATCACGACTGGTCTTAACTCCCGCCTGAGCAGATGAGTGAACGCTACATGGTTCATCCACCACGTGCTGATAAGCCCTTGAACGGGAGCGGCAGGGAGGGGCTGACCTACCTGAAACCCCTCTATACTAAGGAGCACCGTCTTGGAGATCCGCGAGACACACCCGCGCCCGCAGCTCGTGCGTGAGCGCTGGACTGATCTGAACGGGACGTGGCAGTTTGCCCACGACGACGCCGGCGTCGGCCTGACCCAACGATGGCACGAGCATGCGGACGCATTCGACCGCACGATCGAGGTGCCGTTCCCGCCCGAATCGCGCGCCAGCGGCGTAGCCGACCCGGCCTTCCACCCGGTACTCTGGTACCGCCGCACCTTCCGCGTGGACGCCGCCGACCGCGCGGGGCGGCTGCTGATGCACTTCGGCGCGGTGGACTACCGGGCGCAGGTGTGGCTGAACGGGCGACTGGTGGCCGAGCACGAGGGCGGCCACACCCCCTTCAAGGCCGATATCTCGGCGGCGCTTCTGGAGGGCGACGAGCAGACGGTGGTGGTGCGCGCCGAGGACCAGCCGGCCGACCTGACGCAGCCGCGCGGCAAGCAGTACTGGGAGCCGCACCCGCGCCGCATCTGGTACCACCGCACCAGCGGCATCTGGCAGCCGGTCTGGCTGGAGCCGGTGCCGTCGACCTACATCGCCGATGTGCGCTGGACCCCCGACCTCCAGCGCGGCCTGCTCGGCCTCCAGGTGCAGCTCAACGCGCAGCCCGAGCGCCCGCTCAGCCTGCGCGTCCGGCTCTCGCTCGCCGGCGTCACGCTCTCGGACGACGTCTACGCCGTGGAGCGCGGCACGCTGCGGCGCGAGATCGCGCTCGAGCCCGGCCACCTCACCATGAGCCGCGAGAAGCTGCTCTGGTCGCCCTCGAGCCCCAACCTGATCGACGCGGAGCTGACGCTGACCGACGGCGAGCAGGCGGTGGACCGTGTGATCAGCTACGCGGGGGTCCGCAGCGCGGGGTTCTCGGGCGGGCGCTTCCTGCTTAACGGCCGGCCCTACTACCTGCGGCTGGTGCTCGAGCAGGGCTACTGGCCCGAGTCGCACCTGGCTGCCCCGAGCGCCGAGGCGCTGCGCCGTGAGGTCGAGCTCGTGAAGGAGCTCGGCTTCAATGGCGTCCGCATCCACCAGAAGGTCGAGGACCCGCGCTTCCTCTACTGGTGCGACCGGCTGGGGGTGCTGGTGTGGGGCGAGATGGCGGCCAACTTCGTCTTCAGCGCTCTGGCGGTGGAGCGCCTGACGCGCGAGTGGCTCGACGTGGTGCGGCGCGACTACAGCCACCCCTGCGTCGTGACCTGGGTGCCGTTCAACGAGAGCTGGGGCCTGCCGGACCTGGAGGGCGACGAGGCGCAGCGCCACTACGTCCGGGCGCTCTACCACCTCACCAAGGCGCTCGACCCCACCCGCCCGGTGATCGGCAACGACGGCTGGGAGCACGTGGTGAGCGACGTGTATGGCGTCCACGACTACGCGCTGGATGGGGAGACGCTGCGCGAGCGCTACGGCACGCCCGAGGCGGTGGAACAGACGATCTGCTCGGTGCAGCCGCACTACCGCACGATCCTGCTCAACGGCAGCAACCGGGAGGGGCAGCCGATCATGCTCACCGAGTGGGGTGGGATCAGCTATGCGCCCTCGGCGGGTACGCCCTGGTTCGGCTACGGCACAGTCACAAGCTCCGAGGAGTTCCTGGCGAAGTACGCTGAGCTGATGAACGCTATTCTGGACTCGCCCTCGATCGCCGGCTTCTGCTACACCCAGCTGACCGACACCGAGCAGGAGACAAACGGGCTGCTCACGGCCGCGCGCGAGCACAAGCTCGACCCGAAGGCGGTGCGGGCGGCGACGCGGCGCGCCTCGAGGGCCATCCCAGGCGAGGTGCTGAGCAGCATCCAGACAACCGCCGAGGTGACGACCTTCCAGCAGGGCGGTGGGTAGCTGCTACTCCAGGAAGCGCCCGCGCAGCTCGGGCGTCGGAAGCCAGCAGGCCTCCTGGCGCCCGAACCAGCGGTAGCGGTTGCGCGCCACAAACCGGTAGATGGCGTCGCGCAGGGGACGGGGCGCTACAATGAGGGCGTAGAGCAGCGACCAGGGCGGCCGCAGGCGGCGGGCGATCCGCAGCGCGGCTTCGCTCTCGACATACGCCTTGCCGCTCTGCACCAGCACCACGCTCTCTGGCGCAGTGGGCGTGGGCAGGCCGTGGGCGGCGAGCAGCTCCCGGCCCGCGTGAGACTGGAGCGAGGCGAAGCGGAACACCTCGCGGGGGTCGCGCGCGATGATGAAGCGCACCGACCACTGGCACAGGTTGCAGACGCCGTCGAACAGGATAATGGCCTCGGGCATTGTTTCCCCCCGCCTCACAGCAGCTCTTGGTTCATGACTCGAGACTCACGGCCGGCGCCGGGCGCGCCGCGAGCGACCGGTACACTGACAGCGCCGCGATAGCGCACCCGGCCATCACGGCGGCCATTGGCAGGGCTGTGCCGTTGTGCAGCACGCCGACGAGCGCGCCGGAGACCGCGCCCACGCTGAACTGGAGCGTGCCGAGCAGCGCCGAGGCGCTCCCCGCCGCCTGGCCGTGCGGCGCCAGCGCGGCGGCAGCCGTGTTCGGGCCCACGAGCCCGCCGGCCGCGACACACACAAACAGCGGCGGCAGCAGCCCCGCCAGCCCGCCGAACCCGGTGGCCGCGACGGCCACGAGGAGCAGCCCGGCCCCGGCCACCACTAGCAGCGTCGCGCCCACGATCGCCTCGCCGCTGAAGCGCGCGAGCAGGCGCCGGTTGATCTGCGAGGCAGTGATCAGCCCGAGCGCGTTGGCGCCAAAGATCAGGCCGTACTGCTCGGGCGGCACGCCGTACAGCTCGATGACGACGAACGGTGAGCCGGAGATATAGGCGAACATCCCGGCCGACACCAGCCCCCCCGCCAGAGCGTACCCCACGAAGCGCCGGTCGGCGAGCAGCCCGCCATAGGTGCCGAGCACCTGCCCAAGCCCGGCGCGGGCGCGGCGGTCCGCCGGGAGCGACTCGGGCAGCGCGAGCGCCACGAGCGCCACGCAGGCCACGCCGAAGGCCGCCAGCACCCAGAAGATCGCGCGCCAGCCGAAGGTCGCCAGCAGCTGCCCGCCGATCAGCGGCGCGGTGATCGGGGCCAGGCCCATCACGAGCATCAGGAACGAGTACATCCTGGCCGAGTCGCGCGCGTCGTACAGATCGCGCACCACCGAGCGCGAGATGACCATGCCGGCGCACCCTCCCACGGCCTGCAGGAGGCGCATGCCGATCAGCGCCTCGGCGGTGGGCGCCAGGGCGCAGCCGGCCGAGGCCAGGGCGTAGAGGGCGCAGCCGAACAGGAGTGGGCGGCGCCTGCCGATGCGGTCGGCCACGGGACCGTAGAGCGCCTGCCCCGCGGCCAGCCCGATGAAGAACAGCGAGAGGGTGAGCTGCACGACCGCGGCCTCGACGCTGTAGTCGCGGGCGATGGCGGGCAGGCCGGGCAGGTACATGTCGATCGAGAGTGGGCCGAAGGCGCTCAGGGTGCCGAGCACGAGGGTGAGCCGGGCAGCCGAGGGGCGTGAGGTTGTCATGTGGTCTCTTTGTGTCTCTGCGGAACAGCACGAGTATACTGCCTGCCAGGCTTTGACGGGAACGTCACTGCACTGAGTGCTCGGTGCGCGCGGGTTCGCCGGGAACGCCACCGGCGTGCAGCCGCCGGGGTGGCAACAGGCTACCGCACGTCGATCAGGTGGGCCGGCGCCCACCAGTACTGGGACAGCTGGCGCGTCTGCACCTCTTCGAACCCGGCGGTCTCCTGGTACTCGGCACCCCCCGCCTAGTGAGGCTCACATTAGACGGCCACACATCCTGCGCATCGCCCGGTTGATGATAGCCGGGGCGGGCATGTAAAGAGCCCCTGCCTGTGGCAGGGGCTCCTCTTTACGGGTTGCTCGGTCAGCGCAAGGCTGACCTACGACTTACCAGCGGCCGCCGCGGCTGCTGCTGCCGCCACCGCGCTGCTGCTGGAAGCAGTCCGAGCAGTAGACCGGCTTGTCGCCGCGCGGCACGAACGGGACGAGCGCCTCGCGGCCGCACGACGCGCAGGTGGCGCTGTGCATCTCGCGCGAGCCGCGGTCGCTGTAGCCGCCGCCGCCACCGCTGCTGTAGCTGCCGCGGTCGCTGTAGCCGCCACTGCTGTAACCGCCGCGGTCGCCGTAGCTGTCACGGCTGCCGCGCCCGCCACCCGAGGCCTTGCGCTGCTGCCGGCACGACGGGCATCGGGACGGCTCGTTCGTGAAACCCTTCTGTGAGTAGAACTCCTGCTCGCCCGCGGTGAACACGAAGTCCATCCCACAGTCCCGACACTGGATCGTCTTGTCTGCGTAGCTCATCGCTCGCCCACTCCTTGAAAAGAGAAAACTATGTCTTGGGGGTTTGGGAAACGATGAGCGGGAGAACACGCAACCTGGGACACAGGAGAGAGTCTGAGGCATATCGTGGAAACACCAAACCTTGTAAGACAGTTAGGATTATACCATAGCGGAATACGGTTGTCCAGTACCTTTTTGCACGTTCGAGCAACCTGTATACTATCTCCGCTGTGACAGACGATGGTATGAAGGCAGAGGCGCACATGGCTGAGCGGAGCGCGCTGGAGGGAGAGACGCAGGCGACCCTGGCGGCGCCCTCGGCGTCGATGTTTCTCCTGACGTGGGTGGGCATTGGGGTGCAGTCGTTCGGCGGCGGCTCGACGACCCTCTACCTCATGCGACGGGCGGCTGTGGAGCGCCACCGCTGGGTCACCGACGAGGAGTTCACGCGCTACTGGGGGATCGTGCAGATCGCGCCCGGCATCAACTTGATCGGGCAGGCGGTTCTGATCGGCTGGCGAGTGGCGGGCGCCGCGGGGATAGCGATGGCGCTGGCAGGGCTGCTGCTCCCGAGCGTGGCGATCACCGCGCTGCTGACGGCGCTCTACGCGGAGGTGCGGGAGCTGCCGCAAGTAGCGGCGGCCCTGCGCGGGATCATCCCGGCCACCGCGGGCCTCGGGCTGGTGCTGACGCTCCAGATGGCGCGCTCGCCGCTCGGGGAGAGCCGGCGCGAGGGGCGTGTGAGCCTGGCGGTAAGCCTGGTGGTGCTGCTCGGGAGCGCGCTCACGACCTGGCTCACGCAGGCGCCGGCGCTGGTGGTGCTGTGGGGGGCGGGAGCTGTGTACGCGCTGGCCGCCTGGCTTCAGGCGCGAGGTGTGACTCGATGAACACTCTCGTGCTCTTCTGGCTGCTGCTCAAGGCGTCGCTCTTCTCCACCTCGGGCACGGGCAACCTGCCGATCCTGCACGACGAGCTGCTGGGGCGCGGCTGGGCCACCGACAAAGACTTCGCCGAGGCGCTGGCGATTGGGCAGATCAGCCCCGGCCCCACCGGCCTGTGGGTCATCAGCCTGGGCTACCTGCTGGACGGGCCGCGCGGAGCGCTGCTGAGCCTGGTGGCGATCACGCTCCCGCCGCTCACGGTGCTGCTGGTGCACGGCTTCTACGAGCGCTACGGCCAGCACCCGGCCATGCGCGGCTTCGTGCGCGGGCTCACGCTGGCGGTCTCGGGGATCTTCGTAGTGGTGCTGGCTGACATCATGGCCGGCACGGGGATCGACGCCCGAAGTGTGGGGATCGCCGTCGTCGCGGCCGCGCTCGGGGCCACGCGCAGGGTGCCGGTGCCGGTGCTGCTGGCACTGGCCGGGGCGGCAGGTCTGGCGCTGTACTGAGTCTTGAGTCTTGAGTGCCGGGGGGCGTGAGTGCGGAGTGCTGCTCACGGCTCACGGCTCAAGACGAAGCTCCCGCACGTGGATGTGGACGGTATCCCCAGTCCCGGCGGTGAGGTCGTGGATCTCGACGCGCAGCACCCGCACCTCGGGTGTGCCCTCAGGGAGCGGGATCTCGACGATCGGATCGGGCGGGAGATCAACGTACTCCTGGGACACGCGTGCGCTGCCGCCATTGACGTCGGTGGTTACGATCTCCACGCGGAAGCGCGGCATAGTGGTGAGGTGCATGATGACAGCCTGAGCCTGCCGCGGCTCGACGAGGCGCAGCTCGATCACCAGCGGGTTAGCTTCCGCGCCACGCAGGAGCGTCTCGCTGTCGCCGTCGAACAGGTCGCTCGGCGCGCCGATATCCAGCGGCGAGTGCAGCACGGCCACCGCCTGCCCGTCGATCGCGGCGCTCTGCGCTACCAGGCCGGCGTCTGGCGGTGGAGAGGGCTGCAACTGGAGCGCCCCCGCCTCGCGCCTCAGGGGAGCGGCGTAGAACACCGGCAGGCCCGCGGGGCTGGTGTGGAGCTGCGGCGTCAGCCAGGCGGCGCAGGGCTCGAGCTGGGGCGTGGGCAGCCGGTCGTGGAAGCTCCAGATGAGCACGGTCGGCGCGCTCTGGAGAGCTAGCTGCTCGCAGCTGAGCTCGCTCTTCTCGATGTGGCGCAGGATGCCCGGGCGCGACACCGAGTAGCTCACCCCCTCCGGCTCGGGCATTCCCCCCTCCCAGCAGCACCCCACGAGAAAGGCCTCGGTGTCGTCTGGGAGGGTGCTCAGATGTGCGGCCACCAGGGCGCCGATTGGAGTGTTCTGATAGGGCAGGCCGCTGAGGTACTGCTGGAAGTAGCGCTGGACGTTCAGCAGCAGGATCGCTGCGAGCAGCAGGGCCACAATTGCCGGCGCGGCCCACCTGCGCCGCAGCCGCCTGGCCTGCTCCAGCAGCAGCCAGGCACCGCTTGCCACCAGGATGTAGGCCACAGGCGTGATCCCCAGCGTCCGCGCCGCTGACGGCACCTCCTCAGGGCGGCCGAGCACCAGGATCGACGGAAGCTGGATCACAATCAGCGGCACCAGCAGCACCGGGCTCCAGCGGCGGCGCTCGGGCTGGAGCCAGTACACCACCCCGGCGATCAGCAGCAGGCCGCTGATCGTGTCCAGGTGAGGCTGCCGGATCGGATTGCTGCGGAAGATGTCGTCCCCCTCGACGTGCAGCGCGAGCAGGGCGCGCGCGGCGTTGCCGAGGAGCACGAGCAGCGGTGATTGATCCCCGGCGACAAACTTCTCGCCAATGTAGCCGGTGGTGAAGGTTACGGGGTCGCGCAGGACGATAGCGGCGAATGGGAGCGCGCACACGGCCCCGCTGAGCGCAAACATGCCGATGTCGCTCCAGCTCACGCGCTGCCCGCCGAGCCGCAGGCACACGAGCGCGATCCCCGCGGCCAGGGGCAGGCCGTAGGCGCTCGGGTGGACGTAGAGCCCCAGGGCGCTGAGCGCGGCGGACCCGGCGAGGTAGCCCCACGCGCTCGTCTGCGCCCCACGCACCAGCAGGTAGAGCGACCAGGCCACCAGCACCGGGATAATGATCTGCACATCACCGAGGCGGCTGTAGACCAGCAGCCAGGACGACACTCCAGCCACGAAGAAGCTGAGCAGCGCGAAGTGGTCGCTGCCGGTGAGGCGGCGGGCGAGTGCGTAGACGCCCGCCAGCGCGACAAGGCTGATGAGCACGGCGGCGATCTTCAGGCTTGTGTAGCTCAGGCCCAGCAGTGCGGTGACTGGCGCCACCAGGTAGGCGTAGAGAGGGCCGACGCCGAGGACGTAGTAGGTGGGCCAGTCGCCGTTACGCACGGCGGCCACGTACTCGTAGACCGTCGCGATGTCGCCGTACAGCTCTGCCTGGAGTGTACCCAGGCCGTACAGCCGTACGAAGAGAATCGTGGCGGCGGCGGCGAGCGCCAGCAGCAAGAAGGTGGCCTGGCGGCGCGGCAGGGCCCAGATGCCTAGCACCGAGCCTGCCCGTCGGGTTGCTGCCCTGTCCCGCAGCAGAACCTCGAGCTCGTCGAGCTGCGTGGTGATGCCGCGGACGCTTTCCCGCAGCTGGTCGAGCTTGTGGAGGTCGCCACTGTACGCGACCGGCAGCGCCTGGTTGAGCGCGGGCATAGAGCGCTCCAGGGAGGGGGGTGTAGCGAGGGGTTCACCCGGGAGGTTGCTCTCATGCATGGCTCCTGGCTCCTTCAACTATGTGATGAGTGTAGCGGCCCCGGCAGCCCGGCGAGCTCGAGCAGCAGCGCGCGCAGCGGCGCGTCGTCGCACTCCAGCTCGTGGCCCTCGAAGCGGGCGACGGGTGTGGCGCGGCCATCGCGGGCGGCGAAGACCCACGCCCGCGCCGGCTCGGCCACGACGAGCGAGGGTAGGCCGAGCGCCGAAGCGTAGCGGAGGCCCTGGTCGCGCGCCAGCCGCAGCGCTGCCTCGTCGGGGATGTGGCGTTTGTTCTCGAAGAGCGTGATCGGCGGCCCGCCAGGCGCGGCGCTTACGAGCAGATCGATCACCCCGCGCGCCGCGCGGCCTTTCCCGGGGAGGGCGCACCCCTGCTGGCGGGCACACCCCCATCCCCAGCGGGCCAGCATCGGCACCAGCACCTCGTCCTCCAGCTGCTGCTCGGTGGGGTACCACATGCCGCGCAGAGGCGTCTCGCGCTCGAGCGAAAGGTCCGCGAGCAGTCGCAGCAGCCCGGCGGGCAGAAAGCCGCAGGCCCGCGCAGTCTCCTCGCCGTGCCGATAGGCTGCGAAGGTGGGCGTGGCCCAGATCGCAAGCTGCTCAGCCAGCGCGCCGCAGGCCTCGAGGTCGGCGGCGACCACGCGCAGCCGGCCGGCGTAGGTCTCCGCCAGCGACGCCGCGGCCGCGAGCGCGGCGCGCGAGGGCTGGCAGTCGGGGGCGTGGAACACCACCAGGGCCGGGAGCGGCGACTTGAGCACCACGTGGTTGAGGCTGGTTTCGTCGGCGGCGAGCATGAGCTTGGGCTCCTCTTGATATACTGATCCTATCATACCCACTCCGATGCGAGCAAGGCCCACTGGCGAAGCGGGTACGGAACTTGCAGCCTAGCCCGTGGTCGGCTATCGTATGTCCGACGCCGCGCCCTTCGCCTGCCGTCGTAACCACTCTCGGAGGCCCGCTGATGAATACGCCCGAGCGCCTACTGCCGAACGGCGGGGGGGTGTCGAGCGGCGCGCAGAGCCTGAGCGCCGAGCGCGCCCTGCGCTTCCTGAGCGAGGCCAGCGCCCTGCTATCGGACTCGCTCGACCTCCACACGACTCTCGAGCGCGTTGCGTGCATGGCCGTGCCGCCCCTGGCGGACTACTGCATCATCGACCTGGTGGGCGAAGATGGCCTGATCGAGCGTGTCGCCGCGGTGCACGCCGACCCCGCGATGGAGCGGCTGGTCTCCGAGCTGCGCTGCTCCATCCCCGACAGGCCTCCACCCGAGGGTGTGACGCTCGTGCTGCGGACAGGACAGCCACAACTGGTCGCGGAGCTCCCGGAGGCAGTGCAGAGCGCCGCGGCTCAGGAGGCCGAGCACGTGCGGGTCGTGCAGGTACTCGGCCTCCGCTCGAGCGCGATTGTGCCGCTGGTAGCCCGAGGGCACGTCATCGGCGCGCTCCAGCTCTACACCACCGACGCGGTGAGGCGCTACGGCCCCGCAGACCTCCCGCTGATCGAGGAGCTGGCCCGGCGCGCGGCAGTGGCGATCGACAACGCCCAGCTGTACGATGCCGAGCGCCGGGCGCGGGCCGCCGCTGAGCTAGCTGCTACGCGTACCAGACGCCTGCAGACGCTCACCGCCGCGCTGGCTGAGGCGCTGACCGTGGAGCAGGTGGCGTCGGTCGTGGTGGACCAGGGGATCGCGGCGGTGCAAGCCAAGGCAGGCTCGCTCACGCTACTTGACGGGCGCTCGGAGCGGGTGGTCGTGGTGGCGGCGGCGGGCTACCACGAGGAGGTGCTGCGCGCCTACCGCAGCTTTCCGCTGACCGCCGAGACACCGCTGGCCGAATCGATCCGTACCGGCGCGGTGGTTGTGCTTGAGAGCGCCACGGCGGTGACGGCGCGCTACCCGCACCTGGCGGAGGCCGTGGCGCGCAGCGGCGCCGAGGGTACAATCAGCGTGCCGCTGGTGATCGGGGGGAACCCTGCGGGGGCCATTGGCCTGAGCTTCGCCACGCCGCGGGTCTTCGAGCCGGCCGAGGTGGCGCTGCTGACGGCGCTGGCGCAGCAGTGCGCGCAGGCGATCGAGCGCGCGCGGCTGTACGACGCCAGCCGGCGCGCGAGGGAGGCGGCGGAGCGGGCGGCGGAGCGCACGGCGCGGCTGCAGGCGATCACCGCCGCGCTTGCAGAGGCGCTGACACCCGGCGAGGTGGCCGCCGCGGTGGTAGACCAGTCGTGTGCCGCGATGGGTGCCATCCGCGGTGCGGTGGGGCTGCTGCGCCCCGATGGCGTCACCATTGAGCTGATCTACCACACCGGCTACGAGCCGGAGCTGACCGAGCGCTACCGTACCTTCCCGCTGAGCGCGGATCTGCCCTTCGCCGAGGCCATCCGCGACGGCGCGGTGATCTGCGTCGAGAGCGCGGAGGATATCACCGAGCGCTACGCCGACCTCGACGCTGCGCTCTCGCGGCACTTCTACGCCTCGATCATTGCGCCGCTGTACATCGGCGCGAGGCGGGTCGGTGCGCTGGGTATCGCCTTCCCCGAGGCGCGCAGCTTCGATGACGAGGACCGCGCCTTCGTGCTGGCTGTGAGTCGTCTCTGCGCCCAGGCGCTCGAGCGGGCGCAGCTGTTCGATGCAGCGCAGGAGGCGGTACGGCTGCGCGACATCTTTTTCTCGGTGGCCGCCCACGAGCTGAAGACACCGCTGACGGCGCTGCTCGGGCAGGCCCAGCTGCTGCAGCGCCGTGCGGTGCGCGAGGGCTTCCTGAGCGAGCGGGACGAGCGCACGGTGGTGGTGATCGCCTCGCAGGCCAATCGTCTGAACACGCTTGTGAACGCGCTGCTGGATATCGCGCGGATCGAGCAGGGCAGCCTGCGGATCGAGCACGAGCCGGTGGACCTGGCCGTCCTGCTGCGGCAGGTGGTGGCCGAGGTCCAGCCCACCTCGGACCTGCACGCACTGATCTGCGAAGTGCCGGAGCGCGGCCTGGTGGTGCAGGGCGACCCCTTGCGCCTGGAGCAGGTGGTGCAGAACCTCCTCGGCAACGCCATCAAGTACAGCCCCGCGGGCGGCACGGTGCTGGTGCGCGCGGAGCGGGCCGACGGTGTGGCGCGGCTGATGGTGTCGGACGCCGGGATCGGTATCCCGGCCGAGGCGCTGCCGCAGCTCTTCACACGCTTCTATCGCGGGCGAAACGCCGCCGAGCGCTACATCGTGGGTATGGGCATCGGCCTGTACGTGGTCAAGGAGATTGTGACGCTGCACGGCGGTACCGTGCACGCTGAGAGCGTCGAGGGCCAGGGGAGCAGTTTCACTGTGGAGCTGCCCCTGGCCGCACTGGAGTGAGTGAGCCGAACAATGCAGATCCCGCCCTTCAAGCTAGAGCGCTACTTCGCGCGCTGGGAGTTCAGCGCGCCTCACCTGCTGTGTACCTCCGATATCGAGGGGTGGCGTATGGCCGACCTGCTGGCGCTGGCGGATGACGAGACCCGCGCGCTGTGGGAGCGGTTGACGCTGGGGTACACCGAGGCGCCGGGCCACCCGCTGCTGCGCGCGGAGGTGTCGGGCCTGTACGAGCGCATCGCCCCCGATGAGGTGCTGACCTTCGCGGGCGCCGAGGAGGCTATCTTTGCGCTGCTGAATGTGGCGCTGGCCCCCGGCGACCACGCGGTGGTGACCTGGCCGGGCTACCAGTCCCTGCACGAGGTGGCGCGCGCCACCGGGGCCGATGTGACGCTGCTGCCACTCGACGCCGAGCGTGGCTGGGCTTTCGATCTTGGCGCGCTGCGGCGTGCGGTGCGCCCCGAGACGCGCCTGATCGTGGTGAACTTCCCGCACAACCCCACCGGCGCGACGGTAGACCGCGCGACCTTCGAGGGGATCGTGGCGCAGGCCGAGGAGGCCGGGGCAGTGCTACTCTCTGACGAGGTCTACCGCCTGCTGGAGGAGAACCCGGCCGATCGGTTGCCTGCAGCAGCAGATCTCTCGCCGCGCGCCGTGAGCCTGGGCGTGATGTCGAAGGCCTTTGGGCTGGCCGGTCTGCGGGTGGGATGGGTCGCCACGCGCGACCGCGAGCTGCTGGCGCGGATGGCCGCGTTCAAGGACTACCTCTCGATCTGCAACAGCGCCCCGAGCGAGGCGCTGGCGCTGGTGGCGCTGCGGGCGCGCGAGCGGGTGCTGGCGCGCAGCCGCGGCATCGTGCGCGCCAACCTCGAGCTACTGGATGCCTTCTTCGCCCGCTGGGCTGGCGCTGTGGGCTGGGCCCGGCCGCGGGCCGGGAGCATCGCCTTCCCGAAGCTGTCGGTCGGCGTGCCGGTGGCGCAGGCGGCCGACGAGCTGGTGGCCGAGGAGGGGGTGCTGATCCTCCCCGCGAGCGTGTACGACTACCCTGGCGACCATTTCCGGCTCGGCTTCGGCCGCAGCGACATGCCCGAGGCGCTGGCGCGCTTCGAGCGCTACCTGGAGCGCAGGGCGGCGCGGTGAAGAGACGGTGGGCAGAGGAGAAGCCGGCGCTGGCGCGCCCCGGATTGCCGGGCAGCAGGGCGGCGTGGTGGGCGATCAGGGCCGGGTGGAACAGCCCCGAACCGGCGGCCACCAGCAGAGCGGTCGTCGCCAGCAGGGCGAGGTGTGCCACCACGGCGGCCAGGGCTAGCCCAGCGACCGCGCGCGCCGGTGGCAGTGATGGCGGACAAGATTGTCATAACGTGGCTCGCACGCATTCGCGCGCCGCGTCTACTGCAGACGTCGGATCGCCGGCGTGAGCAGCCAGACCAGCGCCGCCACGACGAGCCCGACGAGCGCACCGGCGGCCACCGCAAGAGGCGCGCCGGCCAGCTCGGCGATCCAGCCGACCCAGAGCGCGCCGATGGGCATAGCGCCGAAGAAAGTCATGCTGTAGACCGCCATCACCCGGCCGCGCAGCGCATCGGGCACCAGGTTCTGCACCAGCGCGTTGGCGAGGTTCATCACCAGGATGATGGCCACACCGCTGGCCACCAGCACCAGCAGGGCGAGGGGGAGCCAGCGCACGGCCGCGAACACCAGCAGCAGAGCGGGGAAGAGGAAGGTGCCGAGCGAGAGCAGCTTCCCCTTGTAGCTGAAGCGCCCGAGTGAGGCGATCAGCAGCGCGCTGAGCAGCGCCCCAAGGCCGCGGGCGGACTGGAGCAGCCCGTTGGTGGCCGCGTCGCCGCCGAGGATGTCGGTGGCCCAGACGGGGAAGAGGGTGGCGAACGAGATGCCGAACATGCTCGTGGCGCCCACCAGCAGGATGAGCGTCCGGACCGCCGGGGTGGCGCCGATGTATCGCACGCCCTCGGCCAGCTCGCTCCAGGCCGAGCCGCGCGCGCTCTGACGGGCCTGGGGCGGGATGCGCATCAGCAGCAGCGCTGAGATCACCCCGAGGAACGAGAGGCCATTGAGCGCGAAGCACCAGGCCGGGCCGATCAGCGCGTAGGCCAGGCCGGCTACAGCCGGGCCGGCGAAGGTGGCAGTGTTGAACATCATCGCGTTGAGCGCGATCGCGTTCGTCATATCCTCGCGCGTGACGAGCTCGCGAACGAACGCCAGGCGGGCGGGCGCGTCGAAGGCGTTGGCGATACCAAGGGCGAAGGCCAGCGCGGCGATGTGCCAGGGCTGCACGTGCCCGGTGGCCACCAGCGCTGCCTGCGCGAAGGCCAGCGCCATCATCACCGCCTGCGTTATGAGCAGCAGCGTCCGTCGCGGGATACGGTCGGCCACCACGCCGGCGTAGAGCGTGAAGATCCAGGCCGGCACGCCCCCGGCGAAGCCGACGACGCCGAGGTAGGCGGGCGAGCCGGTGAGCTGGTAGACGAGGTACCCCTGGGCGGTGGCCTGCATCCAGGTGCCGAAGAGCGAGACCATCTGGCCGAAGAACCAGAGCCGGTAGTTGCGGTGCTGGAGCGCGGCGAACGTCTGGCGCGCGCTCACGCGGGGCTGGGGGGCGGGCGGGGTGGCTTGCGCCGGTTCCGGGGAGTGGGGCGCCGATGGCATGGGTCTACTTTCGAGCAAGTCTACTTCTGCACCTGGCTATGATACCACCGTCGGGTATGCCTTAGCGCCCGCCGACCTCGAGCGCCCGCGGCTGCTCCTCCTCCTCGGCGCCCACGGTCTCGGCCACCGAGGGCCCCTCGGGCGCGTCCACCCGCAGCGCGGGGCTGTGGAACACCAGCACGTACATCACGGCGAAGATCGGCAGGTGGCCGATCATCTCGCTGGCGGGTAGGAACGGGATGGTCAGGTTGAACGGCACGAACATGGCGAAGATCACCAGCCGCGGCAGCACGCCCGCCATCAGCGCCGCGCCGATCGCCAGCTCGACGATGCCGGCGGCCAGGACGAAGCGCTCGTCGGTGAACCAGCCGAAGCCGAGCGACCGAGCGACGTTGAAGTGCGGATACTCGCGCAGGAAGGCCACGCCAAGGCCGGGGTTGAGCAGCTTCTCACTGAAGGACAGCACCACGATCGACAGCGCCGCGAACAGCCGCAGCAGCGTGGGCGCGAGCGGGCGATAGCGGTCCCAGGGGTGCGCCGCTTCGCGCGGCCGGGCGGGGTCGATCAGGCCGCGGCCCATGAGCGCGATGTAGGCGCCGATGCCGACGAAGATGCTCTGCTCAAGCATGGCAAGCGGCCCGAACAGCAGGCCCACAAGCAGCACCAGCCCGACGAGGCCCACCGCCCCGGCGCGCGACCAGAGTCCGCTGATAAGCGAGAAGGCCACCGCGAGCTGCGCTGCCGCCAGGAGAAAGGCGATCCCGCCGGCGAGCTCGAGGTTGACGGCCAGCAGGCGTAGGTTGACCGCCGTGAAGATGATCGTGATCGCCGCCTGGATGGCGATCACCACCGGCGCCGAGGGGTCGAAGCGGCGCAGGAACCAGATGCGTGGGAAGAGGTTGTCGCCACCCGCCAGCCGCCGCAGCAGCGCAAGCGCGCCGATCAGCCCTGCTGAAGCGAGCACGCCGATCAGCACCGGCGAGCTGAGCAGCAGCCTGTAGTCCACGGGGTAGGACTCGTTGTCCTCGACGAACCAGCGCTCGTGTGCGGCTGCGGGCAGCGGGCCCAGCGCCAGCAGGAGCACGAGCAGTGCAGGCCACCAGCGACGCAGATCGTTTGCCAATCGGTCCATCTCACTCCCTGAAGGGCTACTGGGAGGGCTACGCCAGCGGCAGGCAGACGGTGAACTCGCTGCCGTGCCCGAGCCGGCTGTTCACACTAACCGTGCCCCCGTGCAGCACGACAATCTCACGCACGACGTGCAGCCCGATGCCAAGGCCACGGGCGTTGGCGCGGCGGGCGTTCTCGGTGCGATAGAAGCGCCCGAATAGCGCGGGCAGATCGCTCTCCGCGATGCCGATCCCCTGGTCGCGCACGGCCACACACAGATCGCCACCGCGCGGCTCGACGACCACCGCTACTGTGCCGCCCGCCGGGCTGTAGGTTACTGCGTTGCTCAGCAGGTTACGAAACACCTGCTCCAGGCGCGTAGCGTCCCCCAGTACAATCGACGGCTCGTCCGGTGTATCGAGCACGATCGCGTGGCGCTCGAGCGTCGGCTGCAACCCCTCGATGATCCGCTGCAGAAGCGCTGTGACCTCTACGGGGACCCGCTCGATCAGCAGCCTCCCTGAGTCCAGTCGGGCTACGTCCAGGAGCGTGTCGAGCAGCTGGTTGAGCCGCTCGCCTTGCTCGAGGATCTGCTGTAGGCCGCGCTCGGTGCGCTCGGGCGTGGCGCGGCCGGAGGTGTGGTGAAGGACAAGCATGTGGGCGTAGCCGAGCAGCACGGTGAGCGGGTTCTTGAGCTCGTGCGAGGCTACCGAGAGCAGTGCCTCGCGCTCGCGGATGGCCTCCTGGGCTTGCTGGTAGAGGCGGGCGTTGTCCTCCTCGGTGCGCTTCTGTGCGTCGATATCCTCGACCACCGAGATGAAGTGGTGCGGCGAGCCGTCTGGGTGGCGGAGGAGCGAGACAGTGAGCCGCGCCCAGATGAGCGAGCCATCCTTGCGGAGGTAGCGCTTCTCCATCGCGTAACTGTCGCCATGGCCGGCGAGGAGCTCACTCACGTACTGCGTATCCTCGTCGAGGTCATCGGGGTGGGTGATCTGCTGGAAGGTGCGGCTGAAGAGTTCCTCGCGGGTGTAGCCGAGGATGGCGCAGAGCCGCGGGTTGACGTCGAGCCACTGGCCGTCCGGGCCGACATGGGCGATGCCCACGGGCGCGTGGAGGAAGGTGGCGCGGAAGGAGTCCTCGGGCGCGGACTGGTTGCGTGCTGTGCTTGACATCCGGCTGGTCTGCTCTGTCATTGGTGGTACTCCGGGTGCGGAGGCTGCTCCTGGCGTGGAGGATGTATACGAGGATGCATATTTCGTACCGCGCGCGCGGCGTCTGGTGCGCAGGGGCGGGGCGGCACACTGGCGGGCACACGCCAGGTTTTCGCACTCCACTTCGGGGCAGTCTCGCGGATCAGCTCCTCGAGGCGCATACGCACACGATCGACCAGCACCCTGCGCCGCTGATTGGGTCGCCAGATGAGATGGTAGTTCACGAGAAACACGCACGTTTCTTTGAAGCGATAGCCTTGTTTCACGACTTGAGGATACTACAAGACGTGTTGGAACGTGATGGCGAGCGACACACCTGAACCGGCGCACCGCTGATTTGCATCGACAGCCAGCTCGACGCCACATTCCTCCAGCACATCCCCTACGCGGAGGACTTCGGCCAGGAGCACGGCATCCCGCTCGTCTCCGTCACAGCGCTCCCGCAGCGGCACGCGACGTGCTCACCATGCGGATAGCCCACCCGTAGCACACAGGAGGCACCCCTATGGCACCGCAGATTCAGCCGGATCGCCATCTCGGCAAGACCGGCGTGCGCGTCCCGCTCATCGGTTACGGCACCGCCCCGCTCGGCAAGAAGCACATCGCCCAGGAGCACGCCGCACGCTGTCTCAACCACGCGATCGACCGCGGCATCACCTATCTCGATACCTCGCCCGACTACGGCAGCGAGCCGCATGTCGGCCGCGTCATGCGCGCCCGCCGCGCCGAGGTCTTCCTGGCCACCAAGGTCAACAAGCGCAGCAAGCAGCACGTGCTCGAGGAGCTGAAGGGCTCCCTCCAGCGCCTCCAGACCGACCACGTCGACCTGGTGCAGGTGCACGCCGTCAACGCCTGGGCCGACCTCGAGCAGGCGCTGGCTCCCGATGGCGCGGTGGCGGCGCTTGAGCAGGCGCGCCAGGAGGGTCTGACGCGCTTCATCGGCATCACCGGCCACGCCCGCCCCGAGATCCTCGCCGCCGCTCTCGAGCAGTATCCCTTCGACACAGTGCTGGCCGCGCTCGGCATGCCCGACCGGTTGGTGAGCAGCCCGGAGATCTTTCTGCTGCCGCGGGTGCAGGAGCGCGGCTGCGGCCTGGTGGCCATGAAGACCCTCGGCCACGGTGAGCTCAAGACGCGCGATCTCGCGCTGCGCTACTCGCTCGGCCTGCCCGGCGTCTCCCTGGCGATCGTCGGCATGGACCAGCCCGAGCAGATCGACCAGAACGTGGCTGTGGCCGCTGCCTTCCGCCCGCTCAGTGAGGACGAGCACGAGCGCCTGGTCACGGAGGCCAAGGAGATCGTCAAGAAAGATGCCGAGGAGAACAAGACCAATGGCTCAAGCAAGCTCTTCTGGCTGCACGACACTACCGTGATGGGCTGGAAAGAGCAGGACGAGCCCGAGATGGTGGCGTACTGATCGTGTATACTTGAAAGCCTGTCAGATGCGTGGCGCTGTGCGTCGCGTAGCTGGCAGGTCTTGAATATCATCGTCAGTGAGGGCGAGCGAGCGTACGATGACACACGCACACGACTACCTTGGCCAGTTTGCCAACTTGGACCTCCTGCGCGCCGCACGCACCGGCGTGCCCGAAGTTATCCTGGCAGAGCGCAAGACCCCGGTGCAGACGCTGGAGATCGTCCGGCGAGTCCTCGCCGACCGCGGGCGAGTGCTCGTGAGCCGTATCCCGCCCGAGGCGCTGGAACTACTGGAGCGTGAGCTTGACGCCGAGGTGCAGTGGGCACGCTATGGCGAGGGGCGCACGGTGGCCTTCCAGCGGCCTGGTTTTGACCTACAAACAAACGGCGGCCACGTCGGCGTGATCAGTGCCGGCACGAGCGATATTCCTACCGCCGAGGAGGCTGTGGCGCTGTGCCGCGAGATGGGCTGCGGTGTGCACACGGTCTACGACGTGGGCGTGGCCGGGCTGCACCGGCTGTTCGAGCCGCTGGGGCGCCTGCTGAGCGTTCCGGTGGACGCGATCATTGTGGCCGCAGGCATGGATGGCGCGCTGCCTTCGGTGGTGGCCGGTCTGGTGGACGTGCCGGTGATCGGGTTGCCGACGGCGATCGGCTACGGCTACGGCGGCGGCGGCATGGCCGCGCTTGGCACGATGCTCCAGAGCTGCTCGCCGGGGCTGGCGGTGGTAAACATCGACAACGGCATCGGCGCGGCGGCGATGGCCGGGCGCATCGCCCAACGGGCCGCCGCGGCCCGTCGTCAGGGGGCCTAGCCCGAAGCGGGATGCGTGGCACGGGGCACTGCGGCGCACGCGAGTGGCGGCAGTGCACGTAGCTCAGGAGTGCTGCGGCGCACGCGGGGGTTTGGGAGCGCAGCCCCGAGATCCTCCCTCCCCCAACATATGACGTGGAGACACACAGAATGACAACCCTTGACGAGAAGTACAGCCGCTTGCAGGAGCTGCTGCGCGATATGGGCTCGGTGCTGGTGGCTTTCTCCGGCGGCGTGGACAGCACGCTGCTGCTGAAGGCCGCCGTCGACGCGCTTGGGCCGCGCGCCGTCGCCGCCACCGCTGACTCCGAGAGCTACCCGCGCGAGGAGCTGGCGCAGGCCCGCGAGCTCGCCACGCTGATCGGCTGCGAGCACATCGTGGTGCAGACCAACGAGCTCCAGAACCCGGCCTACACCGCCAACGCGCCGGACCGCTGCTACTACTGCAAGAAGACCCTCTTCGCCGAGCTGGAGCCGATCGCCCGCGAGCGCGGCTTCGGCGCGATCGTCTACGGTGTCATGGCCGATGATATCGGCACGCACCGACCCGGCCACCGCGCCGCCCACGAGTTCCA
Organism: Chloroflexota bacterium; assembly: GCA_039805565.1. Classification (GTDB taxonomy): domain Bacteria; phylum Chloroflexota; class Chloroflexia; order Chloroflexales; family Roseiflexaceae; genus CALJIC01. The sequence continues at coordinate 32,482 of JBDLTZ010000246.1, forward strand.
GGTCCGCAGCCCGCTGGTAGACGCTGGCATCGGCAAGGCCGAGATCCGTGAGCTCGCGCGCCGGCTGGGCCTGCCGAACTGGAACAAGCCCTCCTACGCCTGCCTCTCCTCGCGCATCGCCTATGGCGAGCAGGTCACCGTCCAGAAGCTGCGCGTCCTGGACGAGGCCGAGCGCTTCCTGCGCACCCTTGGGCTCACGCAGTTCCGCGTGCGCCACCACGATACGATCGCGCGGCTCGAGGTGCTTCCCGAGGAGCTGCTGGCCGTGGTCGAGCACCGCGATGCGATCGTCGCCAAGCTCAAGGAGCTCGGCTACGTCTACGTCACCCTCGACCTGCAGGGCTTCCGCTCGGGCAGTATGAACGAGGTCCGCCGCCCGCGCCAGCAGGACATCGCGCTGGTGATATAGCTCGTCTGAGGGCTCGGGGGCCGAAGGCCCCCGAGAGAATGGTTCGTCGGAGGGGCAAGCCCCTCCGCGCCTCACCTCCGAGCACGCGACTCAGCTCCCACGGTACGAACTGCACGAGAAGCGCGAGGCCAGCAGCGGCACGTGATGGTGGCGATCCTCTTCGATTACCTCGAAGTCGATCGCCACGCGCGTGAAGAACGGCATATCGCCGTCCAGCTCGCGGAAGTACGCCGCCACGTCGAAGACGATCTGGTACCCCCCCGCCGCCAGCGCCTGCCCCGAGAGCAGGTCGCGGATCCGCCCATCGTCGTCCGTCTCCACCTCTGTCACCTTCACCAGCCGCTCCCCCTCCCAGCGGCTCAGCGTCACCGGCACTCCGGCCGCCGGCTCGCCGCGCTCCGTGTCCAGCACGTGTGTCGAGATCGAGGCCCTGTGGTTGCTCATATGCTCCTCCGCAGTCGGTCGGTCTGCACAGAGGATAGCATAGGTCCCAGCGTGTATAATGTGACCCGCGATCCACACAAGCGAGGGACACTATGGACTACGAGGTGACGATCGGGCTGGAGGTCCACGCCCAGATTCTCACTGGCTCGAAGATGTTCTGCGGCTGCAGCGCCGAGTACGCCAGCGCCCTGCCCAACACCCACGTCTGCCCGGTCTGCCTCGGTCTGCCGGGCGCGCTGCCGGTTATCAACCGCCGCGCCGTGGAGCTGGCGATCCTTACCGGCCTGGCGCTCAATTGCGGCATCCAGAGCGATAACGTCATCAGCCGCAAGAACTACTTTTACGCCGACCTGCCCTCGGGCTACCAGCGCAGCCAGTACGAGGACCCGCTCTGCGTCCGCGGCTACGTGGACCTCGACGGAGAGGGCGGCCCGCGGCGGATCGGCCTGACGCGCGTCCACATCGAGGAGGACACCGGCAAGCTCACCCACGCCGACGACGGCTCCTCGCTGGTGGACTACAACCGCGCCGGCGTGCCGCTCATGGAGATCGTCTCCGACCCGGACATCGCCTCGCCCGAGGAGGCCCGCCGCTACTTCCAGAAGCTGCGCCAGGTGCTGCTGTGGATCGGCGTGAACTCCGGCGACATGGAGAAGGGCGCCCTGCGCTGCGACGCCAACATCTCCGTGCGCCCGCGCGGCCAGAAGGAGTACGGCGTCAAGGTCGAGATCAAGAACATCAACTCCTTCCGCAACGTGGAGCGCGCCCTGGCCTACGAGATCGACCGCCAGATCAAGGCCCTCGGGGCCGGCGAGCCGATCATCCAGTCCACCCGCGGCTGGGACGAGGCCACCGCCACCACCACCCTGCAGCGCGTCAAGGAGAGCTCCGAGGACTACCGCTACTTCCCCGAGCCCGACATTCCGCCGCTGCTCGTCACGCCCGAGGCGGTGGAGCAGTTGCGCGCCGAGCTGCCCGAGCTGCCCGACGCCCGCCGCGCCCGCTTCGTGCAGGAGTACGGGCTCTCCCCGCTCGACGCCGAGACCCTGACGGTGGAGCGCGAGGTGTCCGACTACTTCGAGCGCGTGGCCGCGGCGGCTCGCGCCGTGGGCTCCACGCCCAAGGAGGCCGCCAACTGGACCAGCGGCGAGCTGTTCCGCCTTCTGAAGGAGACCGGTGAGGAGCTGGCGGACATCGCGCCGCGCTTCGGCCCCGAGCAGATCGCCGAGGTGATCGACCTGCTGGCGAAGGGGACGATCACCCGCACCACCGCCAAGGAGGTCTTCGAGGCCAGCTTCCGCACCGGCCAGCGGCCCGCCGATATCGTGGCCGAGCGCGGCCTGGCGGTGATTAGCGGCGGCGATGCCCTCGCGACGCTGGCGCGCGAGGTGGTGGCGAGCAACCCGAAGGCGGTGGCGGACTACCGCGGCGGCAAGCAGGCCACGATCAAGTTCCTCGTTGGCCAGGTCATGAAGGCTACCAAGGGCCAGGCCAGCCCGCAGGCTGCCCAGGAGGCTCTCGAGGCGGCGCTCAGCGAGGGCTAAGGCTGGGCGCGGACGGGAACTGTCTTTCGTGAGGGGCCAGGGGCGAGAGGACGCCCCTGGCCCCTTTTCGCGTACCTCCTACCGGCCGTAGGACGGTTTCCAGAGTAGTCGCTTTGCAGCACACCCGGCCGTGCCGGGGATGCCTGGAGCATACTGCGCTCAGCGCAGCGCGTCTCGCCCTCAACCTTCAGCATGTAGCCGTCCCGGAGGCCCCATGTCTGCCACCGCGCTGTTCCGCCCGACCTTCTCTGACCTGCGCACAGAGGTCGAGCGGCGGGTTGCCCTCGGCGCGTCCACCGCCGAGATCCACGACCTCATCGACCAGTTCCTCGCCGCGAGCGGCGATAGCCCCTCGCCGCTGGTCGAGTACGATGGGACCGTCACCTGGATCTACCGCGATCCCTTCGCACAGAGCGTCTCAGTCGTCGGGGACTTCCTCGGCTACGACGCGTCGCACACCCGCATGGTCCGCCTCGCAAGCTCCGACCTGTTCTACCTCACCGCACAGATCCCGCTCGACGCCCAGCTTGAGTACCTGCTGGCCGTGGACAATCCACGCCCCGAGGTCGGCCGGCAGGACTCGTGGCTCTCATGGGTGGCGCGCTGCCGCACCGATCCCCTCAACCGGCAGCAGATCATCGAGACACAGCCGCTCCAGGCCTTCTCGGTGCTCCAGATGCCGGGCGCCGCGCGCTACGCGGCATTCGACGACGCGCGTGACGAGGGAGTCACAGCGACGATGCATGTGGTGAGCAGCGCGGCTCTGGGGGGTGCGCGGCGAGTCTGGGTGCACCTGCCCCCAGGGTACAGTCCGCGCACGCGTCGCTACCCGGCGGTGTACTTCCTCAACGGCGAGTCGTACCTCGTCTCTGCAAGGGCAGCGCGTGTGGCCGATGACCTCTTGGGCGAGGCGGAGACTGCGCCGGCGGTGCTGGTGTTCGTCCAGAGCCCGGTCCACTACGATGAGGAGGACCTCCCGGCCGATGTCCTCGTTCGCTTCCTGGCCGAGGAGCTCGTGCCCTGGCTCGAGGAGCGCTACGCTCTGTCAAGCGACCCGCGCGACCGCGTAGTGGCGGGGGCCTCGGTGGCGGGGGCCGTCGCCCTGTACGCCGCGCTTGAGCGGCCAGATGTGTTCGGTGGCGTGCTGGCCCAGTCGCCCGCGCCGCTGCTCCTGCCGGACGAGGTCGCCTCGCGGCTGGCCGACAACATGGCGCGCGGCTACGGCCTGCCGCGCTGCTACGTGGATGTGGGCCGCTACGAGGCGCCGCCCTTCGTCGAGCACGTCCACGCGCTCTGCAACGCGCTGCTCGGCAGCGGCGGCCCCCTCTCCTACCAGGAGTTCGCCGGCGACCACAGCTTCGTGGCGTGGCGCAGCACCCTCGCCGACGCCATGCGCTTCCACCTGGGGTCGGCGGAGCTGCCGGAGGAGCTGTAGCGAACGCTGAACGCCGAACGCAAGGCACCCGGAATGAAGCCGCGCTTTTCTGAAGCCGCGCGCTCTGGTATGATGACGGCAGTGGCGCGAAAGACGCTGCGGCTCATCGTTGATCGTTCATCGTTCAGCCATATGGAAGCTGCTATCCTGACCGAGGGGCTCACCAAGCGCTTTGGCGAGCGCACCGCCGTGGACGGCGTGAGCCTCGAGGTGGCGCGCGGCGAGGTCTTTGGCTTCCTCGGGCCCAACGGCGCCGGCAAGACCACGACGATCTCTATGCTGCTCGGGCTCGTGCGGCCCACCTCGGGGCGCGCCCTCGTGCTCGGCCACGATGTCGCGCGCGACCTCCCGGCCGCGCTGCGTCGCGTCGGCGCGATGGTCGAGGCCCCCGCCTTCTACCCCTACCTCTCCGGGCGCGATAACCTGCGGGTTCTGGCGCGCGCCGGTGGTCTGCCGGAGCGACGTGTCGAGGCCGTGTTGGAGCTGGTGGAGCTCGCGCCGCGCGCCCGCGACCGCTTCAAGGTCTACTCCCAAGGGATGCGCCAGCGCCTCGGCATCGCGGCGGCCCTGCTGCACGAGCCCGAGCTCGTCATCCTCGACGAGCCTACCAACGGGCTGGATCCCGCCGGGCAGCACGAGATCCGCGCGCTCGTCCGCACCCTGGCCCAGGCCGGCCGCACGGTCTTCCTCTCGAGCCACGTCCTCCACGAGGTCGAGCAGCTCTGCGGTAGGGTGGCGATCCTGAAGCAGGGCCGCGTGATCGCGCTGGGGCGGGTGGCGGAGCTGCTGCGGCGTGGGAGAGGCGTGCTCGTGCGCGTGGCCGGGGGCGCCGGTGCGGTGGCTGAGATCCTGCGCGCGCTCCCCTGGGTGGCGGGGGTGGAGGAGCGCGATGACGCGCTGCTGGTGGCCGCGCCCGCCGAGAGGGCTGCGGAGATCAACGCGCTGCTCACCGCGCGCGGGGTGGCGGTGACCGAGATCCGGGCACACGAGGAGCGCCTGGAGGACTTCTTCCTGGAGGTGACACGTTGAGCCTGATTGCCGCCGAGTGGCTCAAGCTGACGCGCCGCCCTCTGGTGTGGGTGCTGCTGGCGGTATTTCTGACGCTGCTGGCGCTCCAGATCCTGACGCAGTTTGCGCTGGTCGCCATGTTTGGCTCGGCTGCCGCCGCCCCTGCGCTCCAGGCGCAGCTCGACGAGTGGCGCCGCCGCATGCTTTTCCCCGGGCTGTTCGGCGTGGTGTTCAACCACCTCAACGGCCTGGGCGGAATCTTCGCGGTGGTGCTCGCGGCCGGGGCGATGGGCAGCGAGTACAGCTGGGGCACGCTCCGCGCCCAGCTCGTGCGCCACCCCGGACGGGCGCAGCTCCTGCTGGCCAAGCTCGTGACGCTGATGGCGCTCCTGATGGTGGCTGGGCTCCTGGCGCTGCTCCTGGGGGCGGGGCTCGGGGCAGCGCTGGGCGCGCTCACAGGCGGCGCCGGGCGCGTGACGGCCGCGGACCTGCTGGCGCTGCCGGTGGCCCTGGCACGCGCACTGTTCGTGCTGCTGCCCTATGTGCTGCTAACGATCTGCTGCTGCGTGCTCGGCCGCTCGCTCCTCGTCGGGCTGGCTGGCGGGCTGCTCTACCTCGTGTTCGAGGTGGGATTCGGGACGCTGGCGCTCTTCCAGCTCCTTGGTGGGGTCTGGCGGCAGCTCTACAACCTGACGATCGGTCAGAACATCAACACGCTCGCGCTGATGAACAGCCACGCCTTCGGGCTGCGCCCGGAGCAGGTGACAGGGATCGATGTCGCCGCCCTGCCGTCCCCGCTCCAGGCCACCCTGACGATCGCGCTCTACTGTGCGCTGTTCCTGGCGACGGCCGTCCACAGCCTCCGCACGCGTGACGTGCTCGGCCCCTCCTAGCACATCGACCGCACGCAGCAGGGGGTGCGGGGGCCGCAGGCCCCGAGAATCTCCAAACGCCGACGCTCGCGCGACTGCGCCGCGCGAGCGTCGGCCCCACTCCTAGCGGGCAACGATGCGGCGGTCGGTGATGTAGCTCACGAGCTGCTCGATCATGAACTCCTGCTCTGAGATGATGTGCCGCACCACGTCGCGCATCGACACCAGCCCCACCAGGCGATCGCCGTCCACCACCGGTAGGTGACGCACACCGTGCTCTGACATAACCGCCATGCACTCCTCGACGGTCTGCTCCGGCCTGACGTAGATCACGCTGGTAGTCATCACATCGCGCACCGGGGTATCCTGCGAGAGCTTGCCCTGCAGCACGATCTTGCGGGCGTAGTCGCGCTCGGTGAAGATCCCCACCAACCGCTCGCCGTCCACCACCATCACGGCCCCAATATCCTGTTCGGCCATCACGCGCAGGGCGCTGTACACCGATGCGCTCGGGTCGACGCTCCAGACCTCGAACCCCTTGTTGCCAAGCACCCGTCTGACGCTGTTCATCGGCACCTCCGACATCATTGAGCGGCGGTACAGAGCTGATATCATCGCGAGCCGGCTAGCGCGGCTCGGCAAGGATGACGATCGGCAGCGGGCCGAACGAGTCGATCTCTTCGCGCAGCGGCCCAGCGCTGAGGTAGAGCCCGGTGGAGGAGCCGCCGTCCAGGTTGAGGGCGCGGTCAACCTCGAGGTCGGTGGCGGCGAGCCATTCGGCCAGCTCGCGCAGCGTGAAGCTGCTGGTGGGGCTGACGACGAACAGCAGCCGGCCGGCGCGGTCGATCGCCACGGCCGTGCGGCGCGCTCGCTGGCCGTTGTCCTCGACGGGCGCCGGGGCGCCGCCGGGGAACACGAGCATCGGGAAGGACTGGAGGCCCTGCGCGAGTGGCGTGGCGGCGTCGTAGGGGGCGTCGCGCAGTGGCCAGAGCGCGACGGACTGGTCGTTGGTCACGGCGAGCATGCCCCCGAACCCCTGGTAGCTGTCGCCGCTCGGCACGCCATCGCTCACAACCAGGGCGGTGGAGGCGTAGGTCTCGGTGAAGAAGCCGCCGTTGACGGCCAGGATAGGGCGGCGCTGCTCGAACCAGCTAGAGAGGACCCGGGGCGCGGCGGGGTCGTAGGCCACCCGCAGGCGCACGAGGGCCGGGTCGAGCCGCACGACGACCACCGGGAAGGGCGGGCGCTCATCCGGGGGCGCCACCTGCACGTGGCGCACCTCGACGCCAAGGTCGCCGGCGAGCCAGTCGCTGTCCTCGGGCGTCTCCTGGAGGGATGGCTCGGCCGCGGCGGTGCGCGCGAGGGCGGCGGTGGGGAACAGCGTCGGCACGACGCGTGTGGAGCGCGGGGGGGTGTCTTGGCCGGCGCAGGCGGTCAGGGCGAGGAGCGCGGCCACGACCAGCGAGAGTCTGTACCGGGGAACACGGCGTTGCGTCATGTGGCTGTACCAGGCGGTCGGCGATTCGTGCCCGGATTATAGCATGGCGCTGCGCACGGCGGCTATCTCGGCACGCTCTCGTTTCCCGGCCCAGCCCTCACCCCTGACCCCCTCTCCCGGGGCGGGGAGAGGGGGGATTCGCCGCAAACGTCGCGTGGGGAAAGGACGGCGTACCGCGTCCCGACGCCCTACGCCGTCATAACCGAGGTGCTGTCCTGGCGTGAGCGGTCACGCACGGCCTCGGCGGCCGCGATCCAGCCCTCGACGGTGGTCGGGCGTGGGGCGCGGCTCTGCAGGTAGCCCTGCACGGCGGCCCAGGTCTCGCCGCCGATGATGTCGGCGTAGCGAGTGAAGAAGCGCCGCTCAGCCTCGGCCGGGTCGCGCGGCGGCTGGGACGGGGATGCCGGCTGCGGCGCGGCCTGGGGCGTGTGGGTGCCGTTGGACTGCGGTGGCTCCGGCTCGGCGGCCTCCTCGTCGGCAGCGTACTCCGCGGGCGCCTCGGCCACGGCGGCGGGGCGGGCGGGCTCGGCGCCTTTGCGCTTCGGCTTGGCCTCGTCGGGCACCTGGTCAGGGTAGAGGGTGCCGAGGGTGGCCGGGTAGCGCTTGTTCAGCTTCAGGTGCGCGGGGCGCGGCGGTTTGATGATCGGCGTGATCGCGCGCTCGTCCCCCTCGCGCTCCACGAGCAGGATCGCGTCGGCCTCGTAGGTGATCTGCTCGTCCGCCAGCACGCGCAGCCCTTCGTCGTGCAGCCCGCCTTCTTCCTGCGCCTTGTACTTGCGCGCGAGGTGGCCGATGATGACCACGTGGAAGCCGGCCTGCTTCAGCTCCGTGAGGCCGGTGTAGACCGCCTGCATGTTGCGGTTGACCGAGGCGTGCTCGTCGTAGTGGATCGAGGTCTTGCGGTCCGTCTCGGCGCCGGCGCGGCGCGTGGCGTACGCCCGCATCGCCTGGAAGACCTTGGAGATCGAGTCGAGCACGATGGTGTCACCTGGCTTGCCTAGCCGCCGGATCTCGTCCATCGCCTCCACTAGCTGCTTGAGTGACAGTGTCTGCAGCACCTGGATACGGCGGTGGATGCCCGGCTTGCCGGCCAGGTTCTGGGCCGCGCCCTCGGTGTCCAGCACCCAGAGCGTGCCGCCGCGGCGCGCGCTGGTGGCCAGGTGCGACTTGCCGGCGCCGGCCTGCCCCGTCAGAATATAGAGGCTGCCGGTCTGCAGCTCGTCCAACCGCTGGAACATGGCTTTCCTCCTGTTGTGGTGCGGGCCACGCGCATCTCTTCCCATGATTGCCTGCTCGCCAGGTACTGCCGCGGCGCGTAGCTCCTCTGTTCTATTATAGCACGCGCGTTCTGGTATGTAAAGGTGCTACGATCTGTGAACCCCCAAACGAGAGGAACACTATGAACTGCTGGCACTGCGAGCGCCCGGCCCACGGCACCTGCATCTTCTGCGGCCGGGCCGTCTGCAAGGAGCACGCCCGCGAGATGCCGCACATTGTGGCGCTCTACCGCGACGCCCACGGCGCGCACAAGGCGGTTGTCACAGCCCGCTCCCGCTTATCTGCCCGTCCCCCGGCGCGCCCTCGGTCGTCACGAACGGCTCGAACAGCCGCTCGCGCACAGCGTGCGTGCCACGCTGGCAAGTCACCCTCCGCGGGTTGTGTGAGCCGCACAGGTGCCTCCTCGGCGGATTTGGCCGCAGTTATAGCAGCTGGAGTCCTCCCGCACAACAGGACCAAGGTCATCCGCGGTGACATAGTGCTCACAACGTCACGCGGGGAGGCGTGGTATGATGATGCGCATTGGAGACGCACACTGATGCCGGCGGAGCGCATGAAGCAGCAGGAGAAGAGGCCGGAGGAGAAGAAGCCTCTGGAGTTCGACGTCGCCCCGCTCGACTCGTACGCCGAGCGGATCACCACGGGAATCGCGATGCTTGGCGGCGTGCTGATGCTGCCGACACTGTTCCTCTACCTGAGCGGCTTCCTGTTCGAGGGGGTTGCTCCCACTGGTGCCTTGATCACGTCTGCTACGGCTGTGGCTGTTGCGGCCTGGCTGGTGCTGAACTACGCCGTGCAGCCCACTCGCTATACCATCGAGCAGGAGCGGCTGGTGATCCGGCGCCGCTGGGTCCGTCCCATGCTCGTGCCCCTCAAGGAGGTTACGGGCGTGTCGGTGGCGGCGGGCATGGCGGATATGCCGCGCTTCGGGCTGCGGCGCTCGTTCAACGCCGGGGTGTACGGCTACCACGGCCCGTTCCGCCTCTCGCCCTACGGCGAGGTGTTCTTCGTCGCTACGAACCGCGAGCGGCTCGCGGCGCTGGCCCGCCTCTCTGCGCCGCCGCTTATCCTCAGCCCGGCTCGCCCGCGGGACTTCGTCGAGGCTCTGCGCGAGGCAATGATCCGCCGCGCTGATCCGTCTGAGGCGCGCCAGGAGCCCGCTGTTCGCTGAACGAGCCCGGCAGCCACCAGCAGAGGTATCTTGAGCTACAGAGCATGGAGAACGCATGCGCTTCCCCGCCCTTGACCAGGTCGCCCTCCCCTGCACCTTCGAGGCTGTGGTCCCCGGCAAGCTCCACGCGGACGGTCGGCGCTACCTGCCGCTGATCGTCCTGCGCCTCGCCGCGGCCCAAGGCGACGGGCGCGCCGCCCTGCTCGGCGTGGTGGACCGGCACCACGTGGTGGATCACGCGCTCATCGGACGGTCCGGGGTTGCGCGGCTGGTCTTTCTGCTGAGCGCAGTGCGGCTACAGGACCCGCCGCGCCAGGGGTTCTTCGCCGAGCCGGAAGCCCTACCCGACCGGCCGGTCACGGCGCCGCTGGCCTACGGGCAGGTCACGGCAGTTCACGCGTGGGAGGCCGAGCGCCAGCACCTGCCCTACGAGTCGCTCTACACGGAGCTGGTGCTCGACGTCGGCCGCGCGACGATCGGCGTCCGCACCAGCGCCACCGCGGCGAGCTTGGCTGAGTCGATCGGCAAGGAGCAGATCACGCCGGGCGACTGGCTCTCCGTCTCTCGCTCGCGCGTCGATATCCTCGGCTTTGAGACCACCGCTCAGGCCTAGAGATCAGGACCTCACGGCTCGCAGCTCACGGCTCGCAGCACGTGAATCACGACTCTGCCCTCGTCCTGGCACGCTTTATGCAAACGAGTACTCTGGTCCGGTTGTAAAGCGTGCATGTCTGTTCGTCTCTGCCCTGGTAAGACATAGAAGCATTATCTGTTGACAAGGGCAGTGATTGTGATAGAATACACGCGCTGCACAGATAGCACATGCGAAAACAAAGGAGTCCCTAGACATGAAGTCGACGGTACGGCTCTGGTTGGCGAGCGCCGCGGTAGCGGTCGCTCTGGTTCTCACGGCCTGTGGTGGCGGTGGCGGTGCTGCGAGTGGCGGCGGCGCCGGCGGCCCGCTGAACGTCGGGTCGGACGGCGAGAACCTCGCCTACTCCCCCGCCACCCTGACGGCCACGGCTGGCCAGGAAGTCACGGTCACGTTCAAGAATAACTCCAGCGCGCAGCAGCACAACTGGGTGCTGGTGAACGGCGGCGACGATGTCGCGGCCGCGGTCGACGAGGAGGCTGTCAACGCCGGTCCGCCGGACTACCTGCCGGCCGAGAAGACCAACATCGTGGCGGCCACCAAGATGCTGCAGCCGGGCGCGAGCGAGACGGTCACCTTCACCGCTCCGGCGGCGGGCACCTACACCTTCATCTGCACCTACCCGGCGCACTACGCCGGCGGCATGAAGGGCACGCTCACCGTCCAGTAGCCTGCACTACGGATCGACATCGCTGGGGGCACGAGGCGCTACGTCTCGTGCCCCCGGTTTTTTGCACCTCTAGAGGCTCACCCATGTCCACCGATACGCCCACCGAGCGGCTCTACTTCGCCGACTCGTACCTGCGCCACTTCACCGCCCGCGTCGTGGCACGGGGTGAGCGCGGCGGACGCCCCGCCGTGGCTCTGGACCGCAGCGCTTTCTACCCCGAGGGCGGGGGCCAGCCGGCCGACCGCGGCGCCCTGAATGACGTGTCCGTGACTGATGTTCAGGTCGAGGGTGACGTCGTCTGGCACACCCTCGCCGCGCCGCTCACCGTGGACGAAGTAGCGGGCGAGCTGGACTGGCGGCGGCGTTTCGACCACATGCAGCAGCACCACGGCCAGCACCTGCTCTCCGCCGCTCTGGAGACGCTCTTCGGCCTGCGGACGGTCTCGTTCCACCTCGGCGCGGCCGCCGCCACGATCGACCTTGCGGCGCAGACTGTCACGCCGGAGCAGCTGATCGCCGCCGAGGACCTGGTCAACCAGGTGATCTGGGAGGACCGCCCCGTGCTGGCGCGCTTTGTCTCGGCCGAGGAGCTGGCCGGGATCGCGCTTCGCAAGCCGCCCCAGGTGGACGGGCCGGTGCGGGTTGTATCGGTGCCGGACTTCGACCACTCGGCGTGCGGCGGTACGCACCCGCGCTCGACGGGCGGGGTCGGTCTGATGCACATCCGGCGTTGGGAGCGGCGGGGCGACACGCTGCGGCTGGAGTTTCTGTGCGGTGGCCGGGCGCTGCGTGACCTGCGCTGGAAGAGCGCGGCGGTCGGGCGCATGGCGGCGGGTCTGAGCGTGGGCGTCGAGGAGCTCGAGACGTCGGTGGCGCGCCTGCGGGAGGCCGAGGAGCGCAGCCGCAGGGCGCTCGACATTGCTGAAGGGAAGCTGCTGGCCTACGAGGCCGCCGAGCTCGTGTCTCGGGCGGCGCGGGTGGGGCCGGCGGGGCTGCCGGTGGTGCGCCAGGTGCTCGAGGGGCGCCGGGCCGAGGATGCGCGCGCGCTGGCCCAGGCCCTCGCGGCCGCCGGGTGCGTGGCGCTGATTGGGCTACGGGCTGAGAAGGCGCAGCTGGTGTTCGCGCGGGGCACCGGGCTGCCGGTGGACTGCGGCGCGCTGCTGCGGGGCGCCGTGACGCCGCTGGGTGGACGCGGTGGCGGGCAGCCAGGCCTCGCGCAGGGCGGTGTGCCGGACCCCGGCCTTCTCGAGCGGGCGCTGGACACTGCGGAGGCTGCGCTCGCGACCTGAATCTTCGCACAGGTTTACCCCACCCTTAACCTCAGAAGGCTCCCAACACGATGTGTGCACGCTAGACTGTCGAGTCTAGACTACCTGGACTGGATCCACAGCGCCTGCGCGGTGACCCTCTGCCCCTCGTCGACGACGAAGGCGGTCTGCGCTCGTACAGGTTCCGGCGTCTGCACCTGTGGGGCCGCAGGGTAGACACAGCGCGCTTCTACCCCGCACTGCGCAGCGAGGAGTGGCGGGCGTCGGTGGGCGTGCGCGAGGGGAAGACGCTGCTGTACGCCGGGCGCCTCGGTCCGAAGAAGCGTGTCGACCTGCTGGCCGAGGCGTGACGGGGACACTCTTCGATCCGGCGGTTGTCCGCCGGCGACCCGCCGAGAGCCGCGGGGCGGACGTACAATACATATCTGGACGCCCTTCTGCGTGGTGCGTGTTTCTCTGGCTCCAAAGTATAGCGCCCGGCCCGTTGCGGGATGTGCTCAGTGTTGTGGCGTGAACGGCCGCTGTGCTATAATCCTCCGCGTGTGTCTTCGGCGCCGTATGGCGTTCAGATGCGGCAAAACGTGATATTTGAGGCCACAATTGAGTCTGTACGTAGTCACCGGCGGGGCCGGCTTCATCGGCTCCCACCTCGCTGAGGCGCTTGTCCGGCGCGGCGACCGGGTGCGAGTGCTCGATAACCTCTCGAGCGGTAGCCGCGAGAACCTCGTCCACGTCACCGGCGATGTCGAGCTTGTCGAGGGCGACCTGCGCGATCGCGACGTCGTCCGCCGCGCGCTCTCGGGCGCTGAGGCCGTCTTCCATCTCGGCGCGCTTCCCTCGGTCCAGCGCTCGATCGAGGACCCGCTCACCACCAACGCCGTAAACGTCGACGGGACGCTCAACGTGCTGCTCGCCGCGCGCGAGGCCGGCGCCCGCCGGGTGGTCGTGGCCTCCTCCTCCTCAGTCTACGGCGACACCCCCACGCTGCCCAAGGTGGAGAGCATGCCGATGGACCCGCGCTCGCCCTACGCTGTCTCGAAGGCGGCCACCGAGCACTACGCTCTGGCGTGGGCCGCGTCGTTCGGTCTGCCGGCGATCGCGCTGCGCTTCTTCAACGTCTTTGGGCCGCGCCAGAACCCACGCTCGGACTACGCCGCCGTCATCCCGCGCTTCGCCACCCGCATGCTGCGCGGCGAGCCGCCGGTGATCTTCGGCGACGGCCACCAATCGCGCGACTTCACCTATGTGGATGATGTGGTCCAGGCCAATCTGCTGGCGGCCGCCGCGCCGCCCGAGGTCTCCGGCGCCTTCAACGTCGCCGCGGGCGGCCGCCACACCCTGCTGGACCTGGTGGCCGAGCTCAACCGCCTGGTCGGCAGCGACCTCGCGCCCCAGCACGCCCCGGCTCGCGCGGGCGAGGTGCGCCACTCGCAGGCCGGCATCGAGCGCGCGCGCCAGCTCCTCGGCTTCACCCCACGCTTCACGCTCGCCCGCGGTCTCGAGCAGACCGTCGCCTACTACCGCGAGCAGCAGGAGACACACCAGTCATGACAGAAAGCTCCCCCTACCAGCAGCAGCTTCTCGAGCGCATTGCCGCGCGGACGGCGCGCGTCGGCGTCGTGGGTATCGGCTACGTTGGGCTGCCGCTGGCGGTCGTCTTCGCCGAGGCCGGCTTCCACGTCACGGGGATCGATCTGAGCGCCGAGCGCGTGGCGCAGATCAACAGCGGCCACAGCTACATCGCCGACGTCCCTGCTGAGACGGTGGCCCGGCTGCGCTCCGAGGGCCGCATCTCGGCCACCACCGACTACTCGGCCCTGGCCGAGATGGACGCCATCAGCATCTGCGTGCCCACGCCGCTGCGCAAGACGCGCGACCCGGACATCTCGTTCATCGCCAGCGTCACCGAGGAGATCGCGGCGCACCTCCGCCCGGGCCAGGTGATCGTGCTCGAGAGCACCACCTACCCCGGCACCACCCGCGAGGTGATCCTGCCGCAGCTCCAGGCCCGCGGGCTGCGCGTCGGCCACGACTACTTCCTGGCCTTCTCGCCCGAGCGCGTGGACCCCGGCCGGGCGGACTGGACAACCTACAACACCCCCAAGGTCATGGGCGGCGTCACGCCGACGTGCATGACGGTGGCGCGCGCGTTCTACGAGCAGGCCATCCAGCGCGTGGTGCCGGTCTCGAGCCCCGAGGCGGCCGAGATGGTCAAGTTGCTGGAGAACACCTTCCGCGCGGTCAACATCGGCCTGGTGAACGAGGTCCTGCTGATGTGCGACAAGCTCGGGCTGGATGTGTGGGAGGTGATCGAGGCGGCGGCCACCAAGCCGTTCGGCTTCATGAAGTTCACCCCCGGCCCCGGCCTGGGCGGGCACTGCATCCCGATCGACCCGCTCTACCTCTCCTGGAAGCTGAAGACGCTGAACTACACCGCGCGCTTCATCGAGCTGGCCAGCGAGGTGAACACGGGCATGCCGCACTACTGGGTACAGCGGGCGCAGGACTCGCTCAACGACGAGGGCAAGGCGCTCAAGGGGAGCCGCGTGCTGCTGGTGGGGGTGGCCTACAAGAAAGACGTGGACGACGTGCGCGAGTCGCCGGCGCTGGATATCATCCACCTGCTCCGCGAGAAGGGCGCCGACGTAGCCTTCCACGACCCGCACGTGACCCGGGTAGCCCTGCAGGGCGGCGACCTGGTGTGCGTGCCTGAGCTGGGCGCGGCTCTGCGCGAGGCGGACTGCGTGATCATCGTGACCGATCACTCGGCCTACGACTGGGCCCAGATCCACGGCGCGGCGCGCCTGGTGGTGGACACGCGCGCCACGTACAAGACGCTGGGCGCCAGACGCTGAAGGTTTGCGAACAGGCATCGATCGGAGCCAGACGGCTCGATCGATGCCCGCTGATGCTCATGGCCGCTGCCTTCAGCGGGGCGTAGCTGACACCTCCCGCTGAGCGCTTATCGCTCAGCGTTGTGCGCTAGAGCACATACCCCTTCTTCCGCGCGACCTCCTCCTTGTGCTTGCGGAAGAGCACGTCGCGCTCGGTGCCCTTGAGCTCACGCGAGTAGGTTGCCAGGATGCGGTCCACCTCCGCGTCGATCTCGGCCTCTTTCGCCAGGTCCGCGATGATGAACTCGTAGATCGCCTTGACGCGCGCCGCACGCCCGACGCCGGCCTTGGTGCCGGCCGGGTCCTTGTATGCCAGCATGCCGCGCTGCGCCAGCTCGTCGTGCAGGCGCTCGGCGACTCGGCGGATTTTATCCTCTGAGAGACGCATAGGTACTCCTCATCGTATCACTGGACGGCAGGTATATCGGGGCGTGGGCGCGGCGGGCCGAGCGGCAGCCGCAGCAGGTTGACGATGTGCCAGTCGGTGCCGCGTCCGTGGACCCACATGTTGATCGCCATCGGCCGCCCGCCGCGCCGGTCCCACGGCTGGGCGTCCTCTCCGATCCGCACGATCAGCTGGTAGCGCTGGCCGGGCGGGAACCAGTAGACCACCTCGCTCATCGCGCCCTCGCGCACGGCCAGCCCGGCGCCGGCGCACCCCAGCAGCATCAGCAGTGTAAACGCCAGCGCGACCAGCGAGATGACGACCATCTTCGACATCGCCTTCACCTCCGTGCGAGGGCCGCCGGGTGCAGGTGGTCGCTTGTGCTGCTGCGATGCGCCCTGAGCACTCCCTCGGCGTGTGCCGCTCTCGTTAGATCTTGACCTTGCCGAGCTGCTCCTCCAGCCTGCTGACGACAGTGCGGAGGACCTTGACTCGGGCATAGCGCTTGTCCTCCGACTCGACGATCGTCCAGGGGGCGGCCGGGGTGGAGGTCCGCAGCAGCATCTCGTCAGCCGCCTGCTCGTATTCTGGCCAGCGCGCGCGGTTGCGCCAGTCCTCGTCGGTCAGCTTCCAGGCCTTGTACGGCACGGTCTGCCGCTCCTCGAAGCGACGCAGCTGCTCGTCCGGGCTGAGGTGCAGCCAGAACTTGCAGATGATCGTGCCGTGCTCAACGAGCTGCCGCTCGAACTCGTTGATCTCGGCGTAGGCCCGCCGCCACTCGTCCGGATGCGCGAACCCCTCGACCCGCTCGACCAGGAGGCGGCCAAACCAGGAGCGGTCGAAGATTCCGATCTGCCCGGCCGCGGGCAGGCGGCGCCAGAAGCGGTACAGATAGTGGTGGGCCTTGTCGTCGCCTGACGGCGCGGCGATCGCGTGGACCACATAGGCGCGCGGGTCGAGCTTCTCGGTGACGCGCTTGATCGCCCCGCCCTTGCCGGCGGCGTCCCAGCCCTCGAACAGCAGCACCACCGGCCGGCGCTGGCGGTAGACCTCCAGGCCCAGCAGGTAGAGCTGCGCCTGGAGCCGCTTCAGCTTCTCGGCGTACGGCTTCTGATCCAGCTTGAGGCTCAGGTCCACGCGCTGTAGCGCGCCCCCGGTAGCGAGCGCGGTGTGCGGCTCGGACTCTGCCGTAGCCACTGCCGCCTCGGGGGCCGTGACGACTGGCGGGGGGGAGACCGGCGGCCCCCAGCCGTTGCTTGAGGCGCGGATCGCGTCCAGGCCGCGCCGGAACGACGTGCCGCTGGCGTCGAACAACTCGTCCGGGGAGGTGTTGCCGGCCGCGCGTCCGAGGCGGGCCTCGAGCGCCGCGAGCACGGTCTCGAGCACCGCGATGCGGGTGTAGCGCTTGTCGGTTGCCGGCACCACCACCCAGGGCGCGTAGGGCTGGTCGGTGCGGGCCAGCACATACTCGGCGGCGGCGTGGAACTGCGCGTAGTGCTGGTGCTGCCGCTGGTCCTCCTCGGTTACCTGCCACGCGGTGAGCGGGTCGGCCATCAGCTTGCGGAAGCGCCGGTGCTGCTCCTCCTGGGAGATGTGCAGCCAGAACTTCAGGATGACGGTGCGGTCGTCGGCCAGCTGGCGCTCGAAGGCGGCGATGTCGGTCAGCCGCCGATCCGTGGCGCCGGGCGCGCCTGTCTCATTGGCGCGCTCCGCCAGTACCTCACGGTACCAGGAGCGGTCAAAGATGGCGATCTGGCCGTAGCTCGGGAGCTTGAGCCAGAAGCGGTAGAGCCAGGGGAAGAGGGTCTCGGAGGTGCGCGGCGGCGTGATCGAGTGGACGCGCAGGGCGCGCGGGTCGAGCCGCCTGGTGAGGGTGCTGATCGTCTGGACCTTGGCGGTGCCGGCCCAGCCCTCAAAGACGAAGATCGCCGGGAGCCGCGCCTCGAACAGCGCCTGCTCGAGGTCGTACAGGCGTGCCTGGAGCCCCTCCAGGCGTTCCTTGTAGTCGTGCTTGCCGATCGTTTGGTCGAGGTCGATCTGGTCGAGCATAGAGCATTCCTACGGGGTGGGTATGCTCAGATTATAGCACGACGGCCACGCGAAAGGCTGAAGGACACAGCGCACTAGCCGACGCGCACCCGTGTGCTTCAGCCTCGCCCTCAGCCTTCCGCGCTCGAGCTTACCGCCGCCCGACGCTCTGCTGCGCCACGAAGTACATCGCCGCCGGGACGACCACGCCGAACAGGATAATGAGACCGATGCCCATGGCCCGCTCCTTTCATTCGCTGCTGGTTCTCTCGGGGGATGGCGTAGTATAGCACAGGTACACGCGAGCGGCTGCGCCTACCCTCCGGGCGGGGCATAGGCCGCGAGCCGACGCACCAGCCCCTCGACCTCGGGCGGGATGCCCCCCTCGACGAGCTCGATCCGCCGCACCCTGCGCCCGACGCGTGCCACCAGCTCGTAGATGTAGGCGTCGGGGCTGGCGCGGCCGCCGGACCCGAGGTGCGCGAAGTCCACCGCCTCCAGCTCGCGCCGCAGCTCGGCCAGCTCCTCCTCTGAGAGCGCCCAGACGGCCTTGGCCCGCTCCGCGCCCGGGCCGTCGGCGTCGTACGTCACCCTGCCGCTGCGGTAGACCGTGACCACGCCGGTGCGGAAGATCATGCCGCCGCTGCGCCGGAGCGACACCAGCGCGCCCCGCGGCAGACGTGGCCGGTCCTCGGCGGGAAGGCTTCGCCTGCGGCGGGAGGTCTGCTCCACCGGCGGCGGGTCCGGCGTCAGGCCCGTGTCGAAGTCGCCCGGCGCGATCGTGCCGAGCACCGCCGGGGGGCGGGTTGGCTTCTCGGGCGCGGGGTCCCGCGGGGTCTCGGGAGTCTCTGGGTCGGTCATTGCACCTTCACCGTCCTGATCATCTGCTCGAAGCGCGCCAGGGCGGGCTCGGCCTCCGCCTCAGGCGCTGCCAGCGTGATGTAGTAGGTGGTGGCGTTTGGCACTATCACGATGTACTCGCGCGCCATCACAACCACCGGCCGCGACGCGCGCAGCGGCGTGTCGATCGGCTGCGCGACGTAGGCGTAGTCCAGCCGTGCCGCCGGGACTCCGTCCACCGTCGTGTCCGAGCGGCCGATCAGGTGGTAGCCGAGCAGCTGGGCGCGCTCGCCGATCCGCCGGTCCACCAGCGTCTGGAGGTCAGGCGCGTCGGCGGGGTCGAGCAGGCGCTCGTCCACCGTCAGCGCTGTCTTGAACGCCGAGTCCGCCAGCGGGTCCTCGACGCTCAGCAGGGTCCCCTCGGCCGGGTCGAGCGCGCTCCAGCCGGCGGGGTAGGTGATGCTGAAGGGCGACTCGGCGCCCCGGAACGTCGTCGCGCGGCCCTCGGCCTGCAACTTGAGCAGCAGGCCCAGGCCCAGCGCCAGCAGCACCACCAGCGCCACGCCGATATCCTTCGGGAGCATGCGGACGGGGATCGCCCGCGCCTCGGCTGCTCGTGTCATCGTCGCCTCACGATCTGCGCGGCTGCTGCGAGAGGGTCACGTCCGTCACGCGGCGCATCAGCGCGGCCAGCACCAGGAAGCCTGAGAGCGCCACCACCAGCCCGAGCGCCAGCGAGCGCCAGGGGTCTACTGTGAGGCCCGCCGCGCTGACCTCGTTGATCAGCCAGCTGAACAGGCCGTTGAGCGCCGCGGCGATGATCAGCCCGAGCGGCACCCACCAGACCGGCCGGTGGACGAACTTGGCATCGGCCATGAAGTAGCCCAGCAGCCCGCCGAACACCGCCTGCGCCAGCGAGGTCGTCACGACGCGGATGACCCCTGGCGCAAGCGCCACGCCGCCGTTGTCCAGCACGTAGCGCAGGTTGAGCAGCGTCGCCACGCCCAGACCGGCCACTGTGCCGTAGATGATCCCGTCCATGCGCTCGTCGAACTCCTCGGTGTTGTAGACCACCGCGCGCACGGCGAAGTAGACGATGCCCTGGTAGATGAAGCCCAGGATCAGGACCGAGGAGAGCAGCGAGGTGACGGTGTCGCTCGCGGCCCACTCGGCCAGCCGGAACCCCTCGCGCGCCAGCGGCAGGCCCACGGCCTGCGTGAGCAGCAGCGCCAGCAGCAGCACCGCGGCCACGCGCGTCTTTGGCTCGGGCTCCAGGCGGTCCTGGCGGTAGAAAAAAAACAGCCAGAGCGCGGTGGGGACCACAGCCATCAGTACCCCCACCACGACCAGCGCCACCGGCTCGAGGCCGCGCACGTTGCGGGCCAGGAAGGCGACGATCGCCGCCAGCACGCCCATGCCGAGGATCATGAACAGGTCGGCGCGCCACAGCCCGGCGTGCGGCCGGTTGACGGCGGCGAAGTGGCGGTCGCAGTAGACGCGCCCGCCGAGCGTGTTGTAGGGCGGGGCGACGCGCTGGCCGCAGATGCAGCAGTTCTCGTCTGTCTCCGACATGGAGCTCCTCTTGAGGAGGTCTGGAGGGGTTTCACCCCTCCAGACAAGATGATTGAATGTTTTTCTTCGGGGGCTACACCCCCAAACCCCGCTGTGCGCTGATGCGCGTAGAGTGTACCCAGGACGTTTCTCGCGGGCTGCGCTCCACCCCCCCGCTGGGCGCTCCCCCCTATCGCCGCAGCGTGGCGTCCACCACGAACGGGTTTGTCGCGTCACGCGGGATCTCCATGCCGTTGTCGGCCAGAATCGGCCGGTAGCCGCTCGCCAGGATGATCACGCTGTAGGTCTCGCCGATCGGCACGGCGGTCTCCGTCTGGTAGAAGCCGCGCTGGTCGGTGGCGGCGTAGGTGATCACCTCGTCCTCGGTGACGTTGCCGTCGGCTGCGGCGCGCGAGGCGCTCAGCCCCGGCTGCAGGATGAAGACCTGCGCGCTGGCCACACTGCGCCCGGTGTTGGAGTCCGCCACCGTGCCCTGCACGAACACCGTGTTCGCCTGCGACGGGCTGGGCGCCTGTGGGGCCTGGCCGGCGGTGCACGAGACTAGCTGCACGTCGTCCACGAAGAAGCTGCTGACGTTGCCGCGCGGGTTCTCGGCCGCGAACGCCAGCCGCACCGTCTCGCCCGCCAGCTCGGTCACATCGAACTCCTCCTGGCGCCAGGTGTCGTCGCCCTGCGTCGAGGAGTACTCGGCCGCCGCGCCCAGCACATCGCCGCGCTGGTTGAGGAACAGAGCGCCGAAGCTGGCCTCGGGGGTGAACGCGCCGCCGAGGAAGCCGGTGGCCTCCTGGTGGATGAGCCGGAAGTAGCGCAGCAGCACGCGTGTCGCGTTCGGCGGGACGCGCACCTCCTGGTAGATGTACTGGAGCGGCTCCTGGTCCGTGCCGCCGAGCCAGGCGCTGCGCCGGCCCGAGTAGGGCAGCTCGGGGTCGATCACGCTGTACTCGCCGGCGCTCACCTCCTGCCAGCCGCCGCTGGTCTCGAAGCCGCCGTTGACGATCAGATCGGTGCAGCCCTGCGGTACTGGCGGCGGCGCTCCCCCGCCGCCCGGCTGGCCCGGCACGGTTTGGCCGTCCTCTGGCGCCTGCTCAGGGATGGTGTCGCCGCCGCCCACATCCAGGCCCACCTGCGCGAAGGCCTGGCGCACGGCCTGCGCCTCGGCATCGCCGTAGATCTCCTGAGCCGACTGGACGCTGAGGCGCGCGGCGTCGAAGAAGTCGGCGCTCGGCGTCAGGTAGCTCGTCAGGGTGCGGTAGTAGATCTGGCCGGTCCGCTCGCGCCCGATCGCCTGCGCCAGTAAGTAGGCGGCGTGGTTGGGGATGCCGCTGTTGATGTGCACGCCGCCGTTATCGTAGCGCCGGCTGACCGGCAGGTCGGCGTACTCGGCGGTGGTGGTCGGCTGCCCCACCCCCTGGAGCGGGTCGTTCGGGTCGTACAGGCCGCCGAGCGAGGGGTCCTCCAGGCTGCGGAGCACCGGGGCCGGGAAGGGCGGCGACTTGACCACCTCCTCGCCCAGGGTCCAGTTGTCGTCGTCGATCAGCGCGGCGAAGACGTCGGAGTAGGACTCGTTGAGCGCGCCGGACTGGCTCTCGTAGATCAGCTGGGCGCTGTTGTCGGTGATGCCGTGGGTCAGCTCGTGCGCCACCACGTCGAGTTCGAGCGAGAGCGGCCGGAAGATGCGCCCGCCGTCGCCGTAGATCATCTGCTGGAGCTCGCCGATCCAGGCGGCGTTCTCGGCGTCCTGCTCGTCGCTGCCGAAGTTGACGGTCGAGACGATCGGGCTGCCCTGGCCGTCGATGCTGTCGCGCTGGAAGTTGGTGAAGAAGTAGTCGTAGACGATGCCGGCGCCGTCGTGCGCGGCCTGGGCCACCGGGTCGCGTGAGCGCTCGCCCTCGTCGATCAGCTTGCGGCCAGGGAGGCGGGTGGTGTTGCCGGCAGTATAGGTGATGCGCCGCTTGGCATTCGCCAGGCTATCGAAGGCGTGTACCACCAGCGGGCGGCGGGCGTGCACGAAGACGCGCCACTGGCCGAGCGGCGCCGTGGTGAGGATCGTCACCTGCCAGGTGAGGGCGGCCTTGCCCTGGCGGTCTACGTACACCATCAGCCGGGTGCGGTCACGCAGGATGCTGGTCCGCACCTTGAGACGCTCGGCCGGCTCGAGCTGGCGGTCCAGCAGGTCGCGCAGCGCTACGTCGGCGGCTTCGTCGGCGCTGAGGGCTGGCTCGGTGGGGATGTCGATGCCAGGTGCCACCTGACCGTTCACCGACACCACGCGCAGCTGCTGGTCCATGTGCACCACCAGCTGCCGCCCGAACACGGGGATGCCCTGGTAGAGCTGGTCGAGGCGGACGTGGTGCCAGCCGAGGCGGTGGTCCGGCTCGATGCGCAGGAGCTTCAGCTCGCTCGCCCCGCGCAGGCCGAAGAGTGCGCGGTTGGCCTCCACAAACCCGATCGCGCGCGCGGACGGGTCACGCCGCTGGCCGGGCGGGGGCACGTAGGGCAGGCGGCCGCCCCTGCTCTTCGCCGCCAGGTGCTCGGCCACGCCGGTTGCGTCGTCCCACACCACGTCGAGCGCACTGCTCGCGCGGTCCTGGAGCGCCTCGAACGCCCTACGGGCCTCGTCGGAGGGCCCGGGGCGGGCGGGCGCGGCGGCGGCTGGGAACACCCCGAGCGCCAGCACAAGCGCGAGCAGCGGCAGACAGAGCCGTGAGTGTCCTTGTCGCTTCATGCACAGACCTTGCGTGCGGGCAGGGAGCTGCCCGAGCGGAGCCTACCCTGGGGAGTGCGGGGCGAATACAGCTATCGTATCACTGCCTGTGTACGCCGCACATAGCCTTTTGGATAGCAAAAAGCGGGCGAGGGCCACAGCTACTCGCGCACCCAGCGGATGTCGCGGCCGCCCTCCTCGGGCAGCGCCTGATCGAGCAGCGCCAGCAGATCCTCGTCCGCGCCGCGGTCTCGCAGCAGGGCGACCGTGTCGTGGTCGATGTAGAAATCGTCGTCCTGCAGCGACTCGCGCTCGAGCAGCGCCGAGAGCACCGCGAGCTGCCCCTCGGTGATCGTCCCGAGCGGCTCCTCGGTGTGCGCGTCGTACACAGCCAGCAGGGTGCTCTCGCCGCTGGCCGCCGCCGCGATCAGGTCCTGTGTGTCGGGGTCGATCGCCACCGGTGCGACCTCATCGGCCAGAAGGGTGTCGACGATCGCGCGCGATGCGCCCGGCCGGCCGAGGCGTGCGGCAGCCTCGCGCATCCGCTCGAGGCGCCCCAGCTCGTCGAGCAGTCGCCCGAGCTTGAAGGCGACGGTGGTGAGCTGGTTGCAGCGCACCGCCACACCCTGCTCGAGCAGGTGGTCGCTGTTGCGCTCCTCCTGGCCGGGGATGGGGGAGACGATCGCCATCGGCAGGCCGGCGGCCAGACACTCCGAGGCGGTGAGCCCGCCGGGTTTGCCGATGAACAGCGAGGCGACGCGCATCAGGCTGGGCATGTCGTCGGTGAAGCCGAGCACGCGGAAGCGCTCGCTCTGCGGCTCGGTCATGCGGGCCACTTCGCGCCGCAGCCGCTCGTTCTTGCCGCAGACCACCACGGCCTGCACCTCCTGCCGCAGTAGGAGCAGCTGGGACACCACGGCGCGCGCCGGTCCACCCCCCACCGCCCCGGCCGACACCAGCAGGATCGGCAGGTCGGGCCGCAGCTTGTAGCGCGCCAGCACCGCGTCGCGGTCCAGCGGCTCCTCGAAGACCGGGTCCACTGGGATGCCCGAGACGGTGATGCGACCGCCGGGCAGCCCCACGGCCATTAGATGGGCGCGGGTCTCCTCGAGGGCCACGAAGTAGCGGCTGAAGTGGCTGCTGAGCCACATCGAGTGGAAGTCGAAGTCGGTGGTGACGATCGCGAGCTGGGTGTCGAGCCGGCCGGCGGCGATCTGCTGCGCCACGATGCCGGCGGGCATGAAGTGGGTGCAGACGGTGATGTGCGGTCGGTAGTCGGTGATGAAGTTGATCAGCGGCTCGGCGTTGAGCCGGTCCAGGGCCAGGCGCATGCTGTCGGTGCGGCCGGGGGCGTCGCTCGTGTCGTACCACCAGCCCACCAGCATGGGGTTGTCCTTGACCAGCCGCAGGTAGAGGTCGGCGTAGAAGGCGCGGTAGGCGGGGTTGGTGTGCTCGAGCGCATCCTGGCTGACAACCTGCTCGACCTCCGGCGACCGCTTGAAGACCTTATGGAGCGCTGCGGCGGCCGCCTTGTGCCCGGCGCCAGCGCTGGTGGAGAGGATCAGAACTCGCTTGCTCATGGGCACTCCATTGTTCTCTGCGGGCGGCCTGGCCCTTCTGACATGCGTGCGGTGCGAGGGAGGGCTCTGGCGCTCCTCCAGATAGCCCGCCCCGACGAGGTGCGTGGGTGCGAGCGAGGGCTCTAGCGCTCCTCCAGATGGCTCGCCCCGACGAGGTGCGTGGGTGCGAGCGAGGGCTCCGGCCCTCCTCGCGCTCCTCCAGATAGCTCGCCCCGACGAGATGCGTGGGTGCGAGGGAGGGCTCCGGCCCTCCTCGCGCTCTTCCAGATGGCTCGCCCCGACGAGGTGCGTGGGTGCGAGGAAGGGCTCCGGCCCTCCTCGCGCTCCTCCAGAGGGCTCGCCCCGACGAGGTGCGTGGGTGCGAGGGC
>JBDLTZ010000247.1:0-5744 GCA_039805565.1 Chloroflexota bacterium
ATTGCTTGCTCGACTGTCGCCACAGTGTACGGCCCAGCTCCACAAGCTCATCACGCTGGCGGTTCGGCAGGACAGCAGCATCTGTCAAACGTCGGATAGCACCACGGATCAGCTCCGCGCTATCCTGCAGCGCCAGCTCAAACGGCTTGAAGCGCCCACCGATCTTCTCAACGGTTTTGCTGCCGCTGCCAGACGTGCTCTCATTCGAGGAGCTTGCAAACGACTCCAGACTTGAGATAACGAAATAGAGCTGGTTCTGACCGGAGGAGATACTGGTATTGGCGAGATCCTGCACACCGAGCGCTTCTGCCTCAACTTCAGCAGCCTGCTGGTCACTGGCCCGAGCTAACCGCCGGAGAACTTCGGTAAACTCATCGCAGACCACAAGAATGCCGCTGTGACTCCCTCGCTCACGTAGTGCTTGAGCAACCCGCTTATATGTCTCCTCGGGGCGATTGTAGCTGTAGATGTCGAACGCCGTGCCAGTGGCAGTGCGGAAGGCGCGTAGAAACGCCGGAAACGCGAGGTCGGCTCCAGGCCCGCCCAACTCACGGAGCAGCGTCGTCAGCTCTTTCGCCTCGTTATCTCGCAGAGCGGCCACAAAACGCTGTAGCACAGGGTGGCCCTCGCGCTGCCACTCTGAGATCTTCTGTGCCGCCGCTGCATAGCGCGTCGGCAGCATGAACTCCTCAAGCCCAGCCTTCCTCAGGGCCTGCTCCAGCCCATGGAGCACAAACCCGGGAAACGGCGTCACCGCGTTCGCTTGCAGGAGTACGACGAGAAACGGCTTTTTATTGACCCGCTGCTGATAAATGGTTGTGTATTGCGCTTCGTTGAGTCGCCGCAGCTTTTCGTAAAAGGGCTGCATCACGGGGTCATCGACCGGCCGCAAGAAGTAGTTACACAACATGAGCAGCAGATCGGACTTGCCAGTGCCAAAAGTGCCGGTCAGCATACGTGCACGCTCGTTGCTGACAGGATTGAGGCTTCGAGCCACTTCCGCTAGAAACGAAATGGATTGCGTGGTCGGAATATATGTCCGTATGAGTTGTGCGTTCTGCTCATCCTTGTCAAAGTCATCCGGCAAATGGACGGCAGGCTTGAAGCCAGCATCAACAACGACGAGCTGAGACAAAGGGGCATCGGCACTGATCATCGGAATTCTCCTGCTAGATGGAAGTAGGCGGGGATGTCGCTCTCTGGCAGAAGAGAAGCTAACGTGTCGCCATCGAACAGGTTGCTAACGAGGATAAGACCATGGGAGATATCTGGTATCCGGCTTACCTTCCAAACAAACAACTGCCGCTGATCGATGGGCCACGTCGCCAATACTGCATCTATCTCGTCAATAACGAGCATTCGGTTGTGTTCAGTACACCAGGTGCGAATATCGTGCTCCAAGTCACCCGGCTGATACGACTCGATCCGGTCCTGAAGCACATCAAAATAGCCTGGCTCCAGGACGTAATTCACATAGTGCCAGCCGTACACCGAACAGATGCGCCGTGCGAGCGTCGTCTTGCCAGAAAGCGGTGGACCGACAAGCCAGGCTGTACGATAGCGTGGCTGGTTGCAGCAGGCAAGGAGATGCGAACCAGCCCGGTCAAGTATGTCGCTCATAGCCGCTGATAATATTGCTGCAACAAAAGTGTCGGATCATCGTGGAAGCTGCGTGTAACCTGCTGGTGCTGAGTATCGGCGTAGGAGAGGAGGCCCTCGGACTGTAGCCTCAGCACAAGCTCCCGCACACGGGTGTCATGAGCTACAAAGACACGCCCCGGCATCTCCGGCTCATTTACGAGCTGCGATAGGTGCAAGGTATTTGTGTGGCTATAGCGACGCTGCCATGTATCGAACAGGACATATGCAGCTATCATTGGGTCGGGTATGCAGTCTGTTCGGGCAACCAGCGTCTTGTCGACCTGCCGTACGAGTAGGCCTAACCCGCCAAGCCCACTCTCCCTGGTATAGGTTCGAATGAGCTCCTGCACATCTTTGCTGACCCCTTCCTTGTTCGATGGGGTCTCGGGCAGGCTTCGCTCGATATACTCTCGTAACTCATCCCCCGAAAAGACCTTCCCGGGTTGGAGAAACGCATTGAAACACTGATACCAAACCTCGGAGCGCTCCTCATGTTCGCTTGCCAGAAAGTAGTGCAGGAGCCAGAGTGTTCCTATCCGACGTAATCTAGTATCATGGTTAGCCACAAGCGTCCCAAACGCCGAAAGGCGATACTGCTTCGAGGTCGCCTCTCCGAGGCCAAGTTTGCAGAACCATCCCCGAAGCCCTGGCAGCTTGTAAGGATTCACACCGATATGAGCACCCACAGCCTCATCGGACAAAGGCGCACCGCTGACGAAGTAGGCAAGCATACCGCCTATGAGATCACGATCGAGGGCGAAACCTTGGTTAAAGCGTAGTGATCGCATGCTATTCCTCTTACAGATGGCAGATATTGCACCCCTGCTCGTCGTCCTCGGCGTCGAGCGCGGCACCCACCAGCTCGATCAGCGGCCGGTCGGGGCGGCTGGCGCGCTCGCGGGCCACGCGCCGCTCGTGGTCGCGCCGGATCTGCTCGATGCGCTCGGGCTGCTCCAGCTCCTCCAGGCTCTCGCCGGGGCGCCAGGTGAAGTGCTCGCCGCCGCGCTCAGTCTCGTACTTCTTGGCCTCCTCGAAGGCCTCGGGGTGGTTATCACGCAGGCCCACCCACTCGTAGGCCCGCTGGTAGAAGCAGAAGGTGCAGCCGCTGCGCTGCCGCCACGCGTAGTAGGCCGGCAGCCCCAGCCCGCTCGCCTCCAGCAGCCGCTCGACGTCGCCGATGCCGAGCCCGCACTCCTTGAAAGGGAAGACCGGGTGGATGTTCGGCTTGGTGGAGACGTAGCCGCTGCGCGCCTCGTCGGCCCTGATGCCCACGTAGCTCCACACCATGTCGTCGCCCACGTAGACTTCGAAGGGCTCGATCTTGAGCTTGCGCGTGCACCAGCGCACCCGCGCCGAGGGCAGCATCCCGCCGTACATGTCGAGCCAGTGGTCGAAGCCGCGCTGGGCGTTGAGCCGGATGATCGGCCGCTGCAGGTAGGCCTCCAGCCGGTCCAGGTACTCGTAGGTCTCGGGCAGCTCCTTGTGCGTGTCGCAGAACAGGTACTCGAGCTGCGGGATCTTGCCGCGCAGGAAGATCGCGAGCGCCGTGCTGTCCTTGCCGCCGCTCAGGTTGACGATGTGGCGGCCTGGGCGCTCCGCCCACGCGCGGATGATCTCGTCGTGCGTCGCCATCTACTCCTCCAGCAGCGTTCTCAGCATCGCCGCCAGCGCCGCCGCACGCTGGTCGGTCGTCAGCCCGGCGTGCCGCCCCAGCGCGCCCGCGATCTCGTCGCGCAGCCGCTGCACCGCCGGGTCCCCCTCGGCCACGTGCACCACGCGGCTCAGCTCGCCGCCCCCGCTCGCCAGCCCGATCCGCAGCAGCGGGGCCGCGGCCGGCACGGCCTGCGCGGCCACCGCCAGCTCCTCCGCCGCCCGGAAGCGCCGCCCCAGGTCCGCCGCAGCCAGCTCGAAGGCCGGCGGGTCGCCGTCGCCCCACTGCTCGGGAGGCCGCTTCGCCAGCAGCGCGGCCACGCTCTCCACCCACGCGGTGTCGCCCGGGTCGGCGGTCTCCAGCCGGACGCCCAGCGACCTCAGCAGGGGATCATTAGTGGCCTCGGCGATATGCGCGTAGCGCGCCTGGAGCTCGGCCCGCGCCGCCGCGCCGCCCGACCGCAGCCCGAAGGCCCGGCCAATGCGCCCGGACACCTCGGCGACGAGCCGCGGGTAGGCCTCCTGCAGCTCCTCGAGCGCCCCGCGCAGGGCCGCGGCGAAGGCGTCCACCCGCTCCTCGCCCGCCGGCTCGTCAGCGCGGAAGGGCGGCACCCCGCAGGCCAGCGGCAGCCGCTCGAACAGGAGACTGTCGGGCGAGCGCGCCTCGAGCAGCGCCTGCCGCACGGCCTGCGCACACTCGCTCACCCGCCGGGTCTGCCTGCTGTACCCCGGCAGGCTCCGCTGCAGACGCAGCAGCGGCATCGCCACCGCCAGCAGCGCCGGCTGCACCGGCTGCTCCAGCGCTCGCGGGGCCAGCGCGCGGGCCAGGCGCTCGTACACCTGCCGCCGCGCACCCTCGGCCCGGCTCAGCCGCACGGCGAACTGCTCCGGCCGCGCCAGCAGCCGCTCGAAGACGGCGATGTCCGGCGCCGGCACGTAGCTGCCGCGCTCGTAAAGGTTGACCTCGCCGGCCCGCGCGGCGTACAGCGCCACAAAGAGCAGCGGCGTCAGCCCGGCCTTCACGCCGAACGGCGGCGCCTCGATGGCGGCGTACACCCCGCCGAGCGGGTGCGGGTCAGCCGACTCCTCGCCCAGCAGCCGCTCCATGGCGTCCCACGCCGGCCGCAGCCGCAGCGGGTCCTCGGGCGGGGGCGGGCCGATCCGCCACGCGCCCGCCTCATCGCGCCGGTGCAGCCCGCCCGCGCGCAAGACGCTCTCGTAGACCGCGCGCTCCGGCGGGTAGCCCACCAGCCCCAGACCCTCCACCTCCCCGCGCTCGAGCATCGCCTCGACGAGGTTGCGCCGGGCCTTTGCCGCCGCCGCCGAGAGCTGCCGCCGCACGATCAGCTCGTTCCAGACCCGCGGCGCCTGCGGGTAGGTCGCGTCGGCCGCCTCGGAGAGCAGCTCGTCGATCTGGCGCGCGCTCGCCACGGGGCGCTGGGCGTTGCGGTGGTACCAGCGGCGCGTCTCGCCGCCGGAGGTCTCGGCGATCACGTGCGCCAGCGCCTGCTGCGCCTCGATCAGCCGGCCCGCCACCTCGCGCCGCGCCGGCCGGTCGTGCTCCAGCTCGTCCCGCTCCTCCAGCATCGCCCGCAGCGCCGCCACATCCAGCAGCAGGTCGCGCAGCTCGCGCACGCGCCGCGGCAGCACGGTGATCCGCCCCGGCTCATCCCCCCGCGCGGGGTCCGCCGCCCAGCGCGCCGCCACATCCAGCTCCTCCTCGTCGGCCGGCACCACGTGCAGCAGCTCGCCGTCGAAGCCCGCGGCCGGCGCCAGCGAGTCGCTCAGCTGCCCCACGTCCACGTAGCGCACCGCGAAGGTCCGCGTGGCGCCGGTGCGGTAGCTGTGCCGCCGGGCGATGCGCGGGGTGGCGTCTGCGTGCCGCTGGAGCAGCCCGGGCAGCGGCGCGCGGTCCCCGATCTCGCGGCGGGCGCTCTGCGCCAGCGCGTCGAGGTCGAGGTCGCTCCCCTCCCAGATGATGTAGCTGTCGCGGTGCTGCCGGTAGGCCAGCAGCCGCCGCTCCTGGAGCGCCAGCAGCGCGTCGGACACGCCCGCGTCACCAGGGTCGTCGGCCAGCGCGAAGCACACCTGCGCCCCGCTCGCCCGCAGCCCCGACGACCGCTCCAGCGCGCCGAGGGTGCCCACCACCGTCAGCGCATCCAGGTGCAGCGGGTCGCCGTTCGCCAGCAGCGCGCGGGCCTCGGCGAGCTCGGACCAGCGCTGGCCCCTGGCGCGCCCGAACAGGCTCGGCCCGAGGCTGGCCTCGACGTAGGCGAACAGGTGGGTGAGGCGGTAGGCCGGCAGCCCGCCCTCGGGGGCCGCCCCGCGCGCCACGTCCCGCAGCCCCCACGGCTCGTCAGAGTGCAGGAAGGCGAACAGCGAGCGCTCGTTCTGCGCCAGCTGGCGGAACAGCGACGGCAGCGCGACCAGCGCCGCCGGGTGGATCGGGTAGC
>JBDLTZ010000248.1:0-7955 GCA_039805565.1 Chloroflexota bacterium
AGCGTCTCTCCGTGATAGTCCATACCTGCAATGTATACTCACTTGCGGAGGTAGAGATGGAGATCGCCAAACTCTTTCAAAACGGCAAGAGCTAAGCTGTCCGTCTCCCCAAAAGAGTTCCGTTTTCAGGGTGACAAGGTGTTCGTCAAACGCATCGGCAATGCCGTTGTCCTGCTTCCCTACCAGCACGGACTGACTAGCTAGTCAGTGCCGAGTGGGAGGAGATAGGGCAGGAGATCCATGGCTGACCTCATCGTGCGCTGACCACCCATCTCGGCTACGAGCCGTACGCGCCCGAGGGCCGGAACACGGGCAACAGCCGTAACGGCAAGCGTACGCGCTCGCTGTGCACCTCGGCCGGCGATACGACTGTCACGGTGCCGCGTGACCGCAACGGTTCGTTTCAGTCGCCGCTGCTGGAGCCCTACCAGACCAGCACGAACGAACTGGAAGACAAGATCATCGGCCTGTACGCCAAGGGTATGTCGGCGCGCGACATCCAGAGCACGCTCAAGGAGCTGTACGGCGTCGAGGTGTCGGCCGCCACCGTCAGCACCGTGACCGACAAGGTCTGGCATCTGGTCGAGGCCTGGCAGAACCGGCCGCTGGCGGCGGTCTATCCCATCGTATATCTCGATGCGATCCATCTCAAGCTCCGGCGCGACGGCAAGGTGCTCAACACCGTGGTCTACATCGTCCTGGGCGTGGATCTGGAGGGCCAACGCGACGTGCTCGGCCACTGGGTCGGCGATGGCGCCGAGGGTGCCAACTTCTGGCTGAGTGGGGTGACGGACCTGCAGGCGCGCGGTGTGCAGGACATCTTCCTGGCCTGTGTCGATGGGCTGAGTGGCTTCAAGGCGGCCATCCAGGCGGTGTTCCCGCGCACGCAGATCCAGCGCTGCATCATCCACCAGGTGCGCCACAGTCTGACCTACGTGACGTGGAAGGACCGCAAGGCCTTCGTACGCGACCTGCGGGCCATCTCAGGCGCCGACCCGTGAAGCGGCTGAGACCGAGCTACTCAACCTCTCCGAGAAGTGGGGCACGACCTACGCCGTGGCGGTTCGCTCCTGGGAGGCGAACTGGGAGGATCTAGCGACCATGTTCGACTACTCACCCGACATCCGGCGCTTGATCTACACGACCAACACCATCGAGGGCTACAACCGGCAGCTGCGCAAGGTCATCAAGACCAAGGGCGCGTTCCCGACGGCCGAGGCCGCGCGCAAGCTCCTGTTCCTGGTCACGCGCGATGTCACGCGCAAGTGGACCATGCCGCTGCAGAACTGGGCGCACGTGCTCAACCAGCTCGCCATTCGTTTTGAGGGTCGCTTTCCGGCCTAACTGAACGGGACGTCAGCTACACAGACCTATTGACATACTCACCAGTATCGCTATTCCTGGAGACCCACGTCATTGTGAACTAAGTCGTCGTGCGCTATACCGCTTTCCTGGCTTACCTATCCCTATTGTCCCTCCCATCAGTCCAAGCTATTGTCCCTCCCATCAGTCCAAGCTTTGGAGCACGCTTATGATGCTGACCTTGATTGGTATGTCCGGTGCTGGCAAGTCCTTCTGGGCCGCCAAATTCGCCACTCAGGGCTTTGTCGTGATTGACTGTGATGCGCTGCTCACTAGCAAGCTCCAATCGCTGGTCGGCGAAAGCGGCAGCTGTCTCGAGCAGATTGGCCGCTGGATGGGTTTTCCCTACCAAGCCGACTTTCCTCGACGAGAGGCCCTCTATCTCACCTGTGAAATGGCTATCCTCACTGACGTAATCGCACAGGCCAAGGCCTGTGCCGCCAGCCAAACCAATTGTCTGATCGACACCGGCGGCAGTATCATTTATGCCGATCGAGCGCTCCTACAGGAATTGCGGCAGTACTCAATCATGATCTATTTGCGCATCCCACAGCGGCTGCATCAGCAGATGCTCAACAGCTATCTCGAGCAACCACGTCCACTGATATGGAATGGGCTGTTTGAGCAGGCAGCCAACGAAAGTCTGAGTGTGGCATTCGCTCGCAGCTATGCGCGCTTGCTGCGCCTGAGAGAACAGCAGTATGAGCAGTGGAGTGATGTAGTGCTTGAGTATGACTACTATCGTCAGGCGACTCTCTCAGTTGAGCAATTGGTAGAGGATGTGTGGGCTGCCGCCGAGCAAGCGCGTGCAAAGCTGACGTGAGACCCAAGAACTGGTCAAGTGAGAGTGTTCGTCTCCTGGGTCTTGGCCTGGGTCTCGTACCAGGCTGTCTTGAACATCGCAGCGGCGTGCCGTCGGCCAAGGCGTCCTCCACAAAGTCGTAGGCCCAGATATGAACAGAATACGTCGCAACCAGACGTGCAAACGACTTCCGCTTCAGGCGCCGGCGGTGCACACGCTGCACCTGAAGCCGATGCGTGCGCCACAGTCGCCGGATACGCTTCTGGTTGAGCGGAAGGGGTATACCTTCGAGGTCAGTATCCCACAATGCCTTGCAGTGACCGGCGTCATCCTCTCAGATCAAGTCAAGAGGCTTGATTGGCATGCCCCCTCCTGTACGGAATCAGTTTACACGACGTGGTTCCGCTCGTCTCCAGGATTTGGGGTGCATTACAGTCGTCTTCGAACCCCTACCGTGGTCGGCTGCATCCGCCGGAGGGAAGGAACCTCCGTGCCAGACCGGGGAAGAATTCCCTGGACTGCTTTTGCCGCCACCGTGTAAGCTTATACTGTCCCAATTGTAGCGCTGTCCCATACTAGGCAGAAGTAGGTTCGGTTGGTTTGTGCTTTCAGTTTCCGCATCAGGAAGCCGTGGAGCCCTAGCAGACTGACCAAACCTCGTCGCATGGCGCAGTGACCGAGGAGCGGCCCCCGCGCTCTCCGAGGGAGTTGAGCTATCGAAACTGCCCATCAGCGCCCCTGAGGGTGGTGCCATCGCCATGGTCGTCAGCATCTACACGCTGCCTGACCCCCCACACCACCCTCTACATCGCTGAGCCGGGCGGCGAGGCGTTCCCAACCATCGGTCTTGGCGCCCCGCTGGACTAGGACAGCTGGCGGGGCGCGTTGACGCTCTCGCCGGACGAACGCCTTGCGGCATTCGGCGAACGGCGCGATAATCCGGTAGTACCCTGGACGATCTACGTCGCCGACCTCGAGACGGGAGAGCTGAGTGATATGTTGCCCGGACTTGCGCTGGCTCCTTGTCCTCGCCGATCTCGCCGGCATCTGCTCCGAGATCCCTGTGAGCGGCCCTGTCAGTTGCACGCGCCAGCTCTACATCGTGCCGGCGTCCGGCGGGAGCCTCGGGCGCCTCGGCGACACACAACTCACCGCTGCAGGCTTCGCTCTCTGGGTCAAGTAGCGCACACGTCCAGCCTGCTGCTGCCGATACGCTCCATACAGCAACTGTCAACCCCGAGGAGATTCGACATGAACCACTCCAGCAACGCCGCCGTCGCCTTCCGGGAGCTTGTCCAGCGCCACTCGTGCCACGGCGATGGGCGCGATCGCCTGACGAACGTCACCTTCTTCACCGGGGCGGGCTTCTCGAAGGCGTGGGACGTCCGCTCACCGACCGGGAACGAGCTGTTCACATTCACCAAGGAGTTCTTGCAGAGCGCCGAGTGCGAGATCGACGAGCTGCTCACGCTGCCTGGCTACCCGACGCTCGAGGACACCGCCCCGGCCCGTTTCAAGGAGCTGATCTACAACCTGCACATGCAGCTCAAGTATCCGGGCATTCGCACCCGCTACATGGATGACGCGAGCATCAACCTGGCGATCGCGGAGATCAAGGCCCTCGTCCAGAAGCGCTTCGAGGAGCTGATTCCGCTCAATGTTTTCGACCCGGCGCAGGGGGTCTTCACGACGCCGGGTAGCCTCACCGGCGTGCAGGAGGGAATCGTCGAGTTCTTCCGCTGGCTCAGCGCGCAGCAGGAGGGCTCGCGCGGGTACGCCCGCGGAGTACACACGGACTTCATCTCGACGAACTACGACTATATCATCGAGACGATCCTTGACCGCATCTTTCCTCCGGGGAGCGCGCTCCAGCACACCTACCGTGGGATCACCCCGGCGAAGATCTGTGGCAACCACAACAAGAACATCGTCCAGAGTCACTGGTCGGTCACGTCGCTGATCAAGATCAACGGCGGCTTCGAGGTGATACCTGTGGAGGGCGGCTACCACATCGACTACCGGGCGCGGAGGTTCGGCGAGGTGCGGTCAACCCCCCCGGAGCTGATGATGCCCTCGAAGGAGCAGAACTACACCAGCCACTACTTCTCGTCGGTCTTCCCGAAGACGGTGCGCCTGCTCCAGGAGAGCAGCGTCCTCGTCATCGTGGGGTACAGCCTCTCCGAGGAGGACGCGCTGCTGCGCTACCTGATCCGGCAGTTCGCAGAGGACCTGCGCGACATCGACGACAAATACATCTTCTACATCGGGAACTCGGACCCCGAGTATCTGCTGGAGCGGCTCCAGAGCTGCTTCCGCTACGTCAATCACATGGACCGCAGCCACATCTACACGCACTCCGGAGGCCTCATCGACTGGATTAGCCAGGTGATGGAGCAGTGACGGGCACTTGGAGGACGGCAATCAGACGGTTTTGGATTCTGCTGCTGGCAATGCTGCTCCCGACGCTGGCTGCGTGCGGCGGCCTAGATACGCCGGAAACGCAAGCACCGAACGCTGTCACCGTCGGCACAAGCGCCGAGGCAGCAGCGGTTGATGCGTTCTTCGGCAGGTTTATCGCCGCCGATACGCCCGGCGCGATTGTGCTGGTACTGCGCGATGGCGAAGTCGTCTACCAGGCCGCCTACGGAGTGGCCTCGCTCGAAACCAACGAGCCGCTCACCACCGACCACATCATGCATATCGCCTCCGTCGGCAAGCAGATGACCGCCCTGGGGATTATGTTGCTCGTTCAGGACGGCGAGCTGGAGTACGATGATCCGGTCGGCATGTATCTCCCAGAGCTGGAGCATTTCGGCGAAGCGTTTACGATCCGCACCTTGCTGACGCATACGTCCGGGTTGCCCGATTACGACGATGAGCTCAGCGAGGAGATGCTGGCGCTCGCCGACGAGCCCACCAACGCGGATCTGCTAGACGTCTTGAGCGAGTGGGACGAACTGCCGGTTGCGCCGGGCGAGGAGTTCGAGTACAGCAACCCCGGCTATGATCTGCTTGGTTCGCTGATCGAAGCCGTGAGCGGAATGCCGTTTCCTGAGTTTATGCAGCAACGGATCTTTGAACCACTTGGTATGACCAACACCTTTTCGTTACCCGATGCAGCCCGCCGCGCCAATCCCTTCGTCGCCCTCAGTTATACGGACGAGAACGGCGAAGTCGAAGCCTATCCCAGCGATGAGTTTGATAATCTGATCGGCTCCGGCTCGATCTATACGACCGCCGGCGATATGGCCCGCTATGACGCGGCACTCTCGAACGGGATACTGCTCGATCTCGACGCACTTGCCGAGGCCTACACGCCCGCCACGCTGAATGACGGCAGCAGCGAGGCGTATGGGTTTGGCTGGGAGCTGGAGGAGTGGAACGGCGAGCCATACGTCGCTCATTCCGGCGCGTGGCTTGGCTTCGAGACCGATTATGTGCGCCTGCCGGGTCTTTCCGTCCTGGTGATGCTCAACCGCAACTACGACATCCCGGATGAACCGCGGCTCGGGTTACAGGTGGCGGCGCTCTTTGAGTAGTCAGCACGCAGCGGGTAGTTGGAGAATGGCACGGTCTGCGCGGTCGCAATACAATGCGGCTGGTTATACTCGCAGGTGACGCGCGAGCGCATCATCGCTCCAGGACGCACGCTGTCGGGCCGGATGCCGGCTGAGGAGCCGAGGGTGCCACGGCCACGGCCCGCCACAGCGAAGCCGGCAGTCGGCCCGCTTGCGCGTCGGATACGTATGGATGCCTCAAAGGGGGTGTTCAGCCATGCTGGTATTCCTGCTCCTTGTCGGGGTGCTTGTCGCGGCTGCGGTGTATCTGGTGCGGCACGGCCTGTTCCTTCAGTTGCTGCAGTTCCTGCACGCGCTCCGAACACACTGGCTCGTGTCGGGGCTGCTGCTCAGTCTGAGCGCACTCGGTGGTGTCGTCCTGTGGAGAGGGGTCAACTCGACGCCAGAGGCGTCGCTGCTGTTCGCCTGCCCGCTCCTGGCGGGCGGCTGCGCCGGCTGGTGGGAGCTGCGGCGTGACACGACACGCCCCTATACGCAGCGGATCGTGGGTCACAGCATTCTGGCAGGGCTCCTGGCGACGGCGCTGCCCGCGCTAGCTCTCGTGCTGTCAACAGCGCTGAGCGCCTGGCGCACCGGCGAGCTTGTCGGGGAGGCGGGCTGGTGGGCTGCCCCGTGGATCGAGTCCCTGGGCTGGGGCGCAGGGATCGTCGCGCTCGGCATCATTCTGAGTATGATGGGTGCGATAGCCAGCACCATGCTCGCGCAGCTCCCTCTCCCACCGGACCACCGCGGGCCGAAGGAACCGACCGCCTGAGAGTTTGGAAGCGCATTGGAATCAGCCCCGGAAGCTCACATCTCCCTCCAAGCATTGCGCGATGCTGGCAGGAGCGTTCCTCGTGCGGAGTAACACAGCGTACACGCCCGCCACAATGTGTCCACGCCTAGTTGTCCTATCGCAACCGGGCCACCTCGCAATTCCAAGAGACTCCCATGGCTCGGGCGCTACCATCAGCGTGTAGCGGATTCGTGGGCCGCTGCGTCTACACCGCCATCCCGCGCACGGTGGACGGCGCCGAGCTGGCGCTGGCCTCATGCCACGCCAGCCCGCTCGACACCCGGGGGATGGCCGGGCGCTGCCTCGACTGCCACGCCGAGCCGCAGGTCCACCTCGGCCAGTTCGGCACCGACTGCACCAGCTGCCACTCAACGCCCCGCTGGGAGGGGGCGGTGTTCGCGCACACCTACCCGCTGACCCGCGGCGGCAGGGGGCAGATCCCGTGCGCGACCTGCCACACCAACCCGCAGCAGTCCACAGTCTACACGTGCGACAACTGCCACGCCCACCCGCAGGCGGCGACCCTCGCCGAGCACCGCTCGGGGGCGTGAGCACGGTGCGCCATGCCGCCCAGCATCACGCGGCGGGGAGAGTCAGCCAGACGGTCGTCCCGCGGCCCAGCGTGCTTGTCGCCCCGATCTGGCCGCCCATCGCCTCGACCAGCGTGCTGGCGATGGCGAGCCCCAGGCCGGCGTTACCGCTCTCACGGCCGCGGGCCGGGTCGGCACGGTAGAAGCGCTCGAAGATGTGGGGCAGGTGCTCGGGGGCGATCCCACAGCCCGTGTCGCTGACGCTCAGCCGGATCAACCGGCCCACGCCCGCCGCAGCCAGCGCCACCTGGCCGCCGGCGGGCGTGTGCCGGAGCGCGTTGTCAAGCAGGATGAGCAGCACCTGCCGCAGCCGCTCCGGGTCGGCGTGCACGCTCCCCGCCGCCCCCACGACGGCGACCGCCACCCCACGCTCGTCCCCGAGCCGGGCGACCTGGCGCTGGAGCTCGGCCAGCAGCGGCGGCAACTCCACAGGTACCAGGGCGAGCGGCATCCTGCCGCTGTCGAGCCGCGAGAGGGTCAGGAGATCATCGACCAGGCGGCGCATGTGGTCGCTCTCGGCGAGCACATCGCCCAGCAGCTCGCGCTGGTCGGCGTCGGCGCCGGCCCCGCGCAGGGCCACCTCGGCACTGGCGCGGATCAGGGTGAGCGGGGTGCGCAGCTCGTGGCTGGCGCTGGCGATGAAGCGCTGCTGGCGCTCCCAGGCCTCCTGTGCGGGGCGCAGCGCGCCGCCCGCCAGCCACCAGCTCGCCACGCCCACGAGCACCATGCTCATGCTCCCCAGCGTGAGCAACCCGAAGGTGAGCTGCCCGAGCACCTGCTCCTGGTCACTGAGCACCCGGCCGAGCTGCAGCGCCGCAGGCCCGCCCTCACCGGTGAGGCGGTAGGTG
>JBDLTZ010000249.1:0-8795 GCA_039805565.1 Chloroflexota bacterium
GAAGTCCGTGGGCTAACCCTTCGGGGAGGCAGCGGCCGAGGGCGGGGGCAGCGACTGGGACGAAGTCGTAACAAGGTAGCCGTACCGGAAGGTGCGGCTGGATCACCTCCTTTCTAGGGAGAACTGAGCACTCTCAATTGCTCGGCGCTGGACAAATTTCACTTGTTGTGGTACTATCCTGGTCACGGGCGTATAGCTCAGTTGGTTAGAGCGCGATCCTGATAAGATCGAGGTCGGTGGTTCGAGTCCACCTACGCCCACCACACGAACGCTGAAGGATGAACGCTGAACGATGATGGAAGCAAGTTCATCATCCGGCTTCATCCTTCAGTAGTTTTTGGGGCGATAGCTCAGTTGGGAGAGCGACTGCTTTGCACGCAGTAGGTCCGGGGTTCGAATCCCCGTCGCTCCACCAGTCACACTTTCACCAGAGAGAGGCCCGCCGAGCAACCGGCGGGCCTCTCTGTTTCTATGCTCGTAGCTGGTGCCGCTGATCACCAGTTGGTGAACGAGCCGTCCAGGCGCCGCAGCTGGGGCAGCTCGGTCATGCGGAACGGGTGGCTGCGCGCGGCCTCGCGGTCAAACTCGATGCCAAGCCCAGGGCGCGTGGGCGGCAGGAGCGAGCCGTCGCGCCACTCGGGCTGGACGGGAACGACGTCAGCCAGGACCTCGCCAGGCTTACGCGGCTGCTCCTGGACGCCAAAGTTCGGCACTGCCAGGTTGAGTTGTAGGCACGCGGCAGATGACACCGGCCCAAGGGGGTTGTGGACCGCGAGCTTGATGTAGTGCGCTTCGCACCAGCCGGCGATCTTCTTCGCCTCGGTGATGCCGCCCACCAAGCACAGATCGATGCGGGCGTAGTCGATCAGCTCCTCCTCGATCAACTGGCGAAACTCCCACTTCGAGCTGAACTGCTCGCCGGCCGCCAACGGCACGCCCGTGCGCGGCCGCAGCGTCTTGAACGAGTCTGGGTTCTCGCAGCGCAGCGGGTCCTCCATGAAGTACGGCCGATACTGCTCGACTTCACGGCAGAGCAGCAGCGCATCCGGAAGATCGAGCCGTGTGTGGATATCGAAGGTGATCTCGATCTCGTCGCGCACGGCCTCGCGCACGGCCTGGAACTGCCGCAGCGCCGTTCGTACCGCGCGTGCCGGCTCGAGCACGCTGCCATCCTCCGGCAGACCCCAGCGCACGAACTTCCAGCCCTCCTCCTTCGTACGTAGGCAGGACTCGACCAGCGGAGCGATCTCGCTGCCGTGCCCCACGTTGTGCGGGTAGCAGATGACGCTGTCACGCACGCGGCCGCCGAGCAGATCGTAGATCGGGACGCCGAGCGCCTTGCCCTTGATGTCCCACAGCGCAATGTCGATTGCTGAAATAGCGGCGCTGATTACGCGCTCGGCAGGGAAGAACCCGCCGCGGAACAGCCACTGCCAGATGTGCTCGATGCGCCCAGGATCCTGCCCCACCAGCAGTGGTCGGAAGTGCTCCAGCGTGCCCATCACGGCCAGCTCGCGGCCGGTCAGCCCGGCCTCGCCCACGCCAGAGATGCCCTCATCGGTGTCGACGACGACGAATAGGAAGTTGCGGTGACCACCCCAGACGGGGTAGGCTTCGATGTTGGTGATCTTCACTGATCTACCTTTCTCCTATCGGATAAAAGCTGGGGTTATTGTTTTCATGGGGGCTGCGCCCCCAAGCCCCCGCACTGCGCCAGGGCGCCTGTAAGACTGCCTGAATCGCTGCCCTCTCTCCAGAGGCTGCTTAGCGGAAGGGAGGCGAGGCGAGCACGCCGCCGCCGCCGAGGTTCCAGGCCTTGTTCGGGCCGCGCTCGAGGTCGAATGGCGTACCGGGCCCGAGGTTGCGGTTGTAGATGTCGCCGTAGTTGCCAACCTGCCGCACGATCTGATAGCCGAAGTCGTTCGGGAGGCCGAGGCCGACGCCGAACTCCCCCTCGACGCCCAGCAGCCGCTTGACGCGCGGGTCATTTGTGATGTCGCGCTGGCGATCAACGTTCTTCTGGTCCACCCGCAGCTCCTCAGCGTAGATGGTGGCGAAGACTGTCCAGCTCACGATGTCGAGCCACTGGTTGTCGTCGCGCGGGATGACGGGGCCGAGGGGCTCGCGGGAGATACGGTCGCCGAGGATCACGTGGTCGTCTGGGGTCTTGAGCTGCTGTCGCTTGGAGGCGAGCTGGGAGCTGTCGCTGGTGACAGCGTCGCACTCGCCCTCGTCGTAGGCTGGGTAGAGCGCGTCCTCGCCGTCGAGCACGCGCGGCGTAAAGCTGATTCCGCGTGCGGCGAAGTCGTCGCTGAGGTTCTGCTCGCTGGTGGTGCCGGCGGCCACGCAGATCGTCTTGCCGGCTAGTCTGTCTACCGAGGTGACGCCGCTGCTCCTCCGAACCATGAAGGTCTGGCCATCGTGGAATGTGGTGGGGCCGAAGGCCAGGCCGCTGATGTTGCGGCCCAGAGTCCAGGTGGTGTTGCGGAACAGCACGTCCACGCGCCCCTCGCGGATGGCATCGAAGCGATTGTTCGGCCCCTGGCCCGTGCCAAGCGCCACGAACTCAACCTTGGTGGCGTCGCCCAAGACGGCGGCGGCCACGGCGCGGCAGAAGTCGACGTCGAAGCCGAACCACTGGCCGCGGACGTTGTCGTAGAAGCCGAAGCCGGGGAGGTCTGCATTGACGCCGCACAGGAGCCGGCCGCGGGCCTGGACGCGCGCGAGGACGGTCTCGCCGGGTTCATCAGCGGCGGGTGCGGCGGTAGGCGCGGCTGCGTCGCTGGTAGGCTCGGGCTGGCCGGGCGCGGTTGTGGGCTCCGTCTGAGCTGGCTCGGGGGTGGGCGCCGGGGCCTGGGTGGCCTGCGGGGACTCTGACTGCGGGGTGGGCGTGGCGATCAGAATGATCGGCTGGGGCGTTGGCTGTGCACCGAAGGGCAGGTCGCCGCATGCGGAAAGCAGCAGGCCGAGCACGGGGAGCAGGGCGTGTGCGAGACGCCCATACGGAGCGCGATGGAGGCGCATAGCGGTAGCTCCTTGACGGCGGGTGGGTGTTCTAGGTGTATTATAGCGGCACAAGCAAGCTGTCTGAAGCGACCGATCCCTGCGACCACGCCGCGGCACTCGCGCGTTGACCGGCTTCGGGCGCAGTAGAAAGGGACCACCTCATCATGGCAACGTGGCAGAGCTATCTGGCAGAGCAGCAGTCTCGATTCGAGGAGGAGCTGCTCGAATTCCTTCGCATCCCCAGCATCTCGGCGCTGCCGGAGAACGCCGGCGACGTGCGGCGCGCGGCCGAGTGGGTCGCGGCGCGTATGGAGGTGGCAGGGATCGAAGGGGTGCGGGTGCTGCCCACCGCGGGCCATCCGGTGGTGTACGGCGAGTGGCTGCACGCGCCTGGGAAGCCCACCGCTCTGATCTACGGCCACTTCGACACGCAGCCGGCCGACCCGCTGGAGCTGTGGGAGACTCCGCCGTTCGAGCCCTCGGTGCGGGACGGCAAGGTGTACGCGCGCGGGGCCTCGGACGACAAGGGCAATATGTTCGCGCCGATCCTGGCGATCGAGGCGCTGCTCAAGACTGAGGGGGCGCTGCCGCTGAATGTGAAGTTCTTCTTCGAGGGGCAGGAGGAGATCGGCAGCCCGCACATCCCGCCGTTCCTGGCAGAGCACCGCGACCTGTTCGCGTGCGACCTGGTGGTGAGCGCGGATGGCGGTCAGTACAGCGAGACCGAGCCGGAGACGCTGGTGGGTCTGCGTGGCGGCACGGCAGTCGAGATCACCGTGCGCGGCCCGAACCGCGACCTGCACTCGGGCATGTACGGCGGTGCGGTGCAGAACCCGATCCACGCGCTCGCGTCGATCCTGGCCTCGCTGCGCGGCGCGGACGGGACGATCCAAGTGCCCGGTTTCTACGACGGCATCCCGCCCCTGACAGATGAGGAAAGACGCCAGATCGCGGCCGTGCCCTTCGACGAGGAGGAGCTGATGGCCGACTTGGGCGTCGAGGCGCTGTGGGGCGAGGCCGGCTACACGCCGCGCGAGCGCACGTGGGTCCGCCCGACGCTGGAGATCGTCGGGATCTGGGGTGGATTCCAGGGCGCGGGGGTGAAGACGGTGCTGCCCTCCGAGGCGCATGCGAAGATCGTCTGCCGACTGGCGCCGGGACAGGACCCGGACCGGGTCGCGGGACTGATCGCGGAGCAGGTGGCGCGCGTCACTCCCGCCGGTGCGACGGCCGAGGTCAAGCGGCTGCCGTTTGCGGCGAAGCCCTACCTGATGCCCTCCGACCACTGGGGTAACAGCGCGGCGCGCGCGGTGCTGACCGAGATGTACGGGCGCGAGCCATACTTCACGCGCACCGGCGGCAGCATCCCGGTTTGCACGCTGTTCCACGAGCAGCTCGGCGCTTACACGGTCAACTTCGGCTTCGGCCTGGCCGACGAGCGGCAGCACTCGCCGAATGAGTTCTTCCGGCTGAGCAGCTTCCGGCGCGGCCAGGAGGGGTACTGCAAGCTGCTGGAGCGGCTGGGGCAGGGCTAGGCATACCAGCGCCTGATCATCTCGTGCCAGGCAACCTCGAGCTCGCCGAGCGATGCGGCTCCGGCGCGCGATGCGATGTCCGCTTGGCGATAGCTCGCGTCGCACTCGGCGGCGTTGATCGAGCGGCCGGAAGCAGGCCGCTCGATCAGCATGTAGCGGGCAAGCGCGCGGGCCTGATCGTAGGTGAAGGTGCCGTAGTGGTGGTAGCCCTCGCGGCGGCGCAGAAGCGCGGCCAGCGAGGGCAGATCGTGCGTCTGTGCCCGCTGCCCCGCGTAGAGCGCAGCCGTACGCCCACAGGTTCACCTCCGCTCGCTCAAGCGCAGCACGAACAGACGCGTCCCCTCCTCCCTGGGGACGCCGCCGCGCTGGGAGCGAACGAGCAGCCACACGGCGAAGTACTCGCTCGGCGAGTAGATCGACTGGGACGCCGAGCACATGACCGTCGTGGCCGACCGGCCGATGGGAGTGCGGCAGCTCGGGGCGGTGGTCGTGAAGGCATCAATGCGGGCAGCGCCGAGCCCAATGGTGAACCTGGGCGGGTTGAGCACCCCGCGTTGCACCGCTGACGCGCCGAGGACGGCGCTCATCACGAGCGCCGCGCAGATCACAAGTGAGACCGCCGCAATATTCCACGGCCGCGCACGTGGCATAGGCGTTGCCTGCACGCTGATATATTTGACGCTACCTCTCTAATCTTCTATTATACCAGCCCGTCCAGGATAGCCGCCACGAGGGGAGAGATGCGAGTCGTTATAACCGGTGCGTCAGGCCAGCTCGGGCAGGCGCTCCAGCGCGCGTTCGGAGCTGAGCACGAGGTCGTTGGGCTGACCCACAAGGAGATCGATCTGGGGCGGCCGGAGACCGTCGAGCAGCTGGTAGCGACGCGCGCGGACCTCGTGCTGCACCCCGCGGCGATGACACATGTTGATGGATGCGCGCGTGACCCCGATGCGGCGTATCGGGTGAACGGCCTCGGGACTCGCTACGTGGCGCTGGCCTGCCGCCGGCTTGATGCGCCGTTGGTCTACATAAGCACAAATGAGGTGTTCGATGGCGCTGGTTCGAGCGCGTACCGTGAGTACGATCGTCCGGCACCGGTCAACGCCTACGGCTGGTCGAAGTTGGTCGGCGAGGAGGCTGTGCGCCAGATCGTCCCACAGCACTACATCGCGCGGGTGGCGTGGCTATTCGGCGGCGAGCGCAACTTCGTGCGGACGGTGCTGCGGC
This sequence comes from Chloroflexota bacterium, assembly GCA_039805565.1. Taxonomy (GTDB): domain Bacteria; phylum Chloroflexota; class Chloroflexia; order Chloroflexales; family Roseiflexaceae; genus CALJIC01. The sequence continues at coordinate 5,769 of JBDLTZ010000249.1, forward strand.
TGGCCGCGGAGCGCGACTCGCTCAGCATGGTGGCCGATGAGGTCGGCAGCCCGACGTATGCCCCAGACGTGGCCTCTGCCGTGCTGCGCCTGACGCGGACCGGGTGCTTCGGCACGTACCACATCGTCAACGACGGCGCGTGCTCGCGCTACGATCTGGCGGCTGCGGCGCTGCGGCTGGCGGGCCGCGAGGGGGTAGAGCTGCGGCCGATGGCGCTGGCAGACTTCCGGCGCGACAGCCGGGTGCCGCCGCACACACCGCTGCGGAACATTGCAGCGGCGGACCTCGGCATCACACTACGGCCGTGGCAGGATGCGCTCGAGGAGTATCTGGCGTGATCGACATCATCATCCCCAACTACAACGGCGCCGATCTGCTCCCCACCTGCCTCGACGCGCTGCGCGCCCAGACGCGCCAGGACTTCTGTGTCGTCGTGGTGGACGACGGCTCGACCGATGGATCGCGCGAGCTGCTGGCGCGCCACTACCCGGAGGTGCAGGTGATCGCGATGGCGCGCAACCGGGGCCTGGCGGCGGCGGTGAACGCGGCGATCGAGGCTACCGGCGGCGAGTACGTTGTGCTGCTGAACAACGACACCGAGGCTGACCGGCGCTGGATCGAGCATCTGGTGGGCGCGCTTGAGCACTACCCTGCCTATGATTTCGCGGCCAGCAAGCTGATGCTGTTCGACCGGCGCGACCACATCCACTCGGCGGGGGACTACTACCGGCCCGACGGTGTGCCTGGCAACCGAGGTGTGTGGCAGCGTGACCGCGGCCAGTACGATGTCATGGAGGAGGTCTTCGGCCCGTGCGCCGGGGCGGCCGCCTACCGCAGGTCGGCGCTCGAGGCGCTGGCGGAGGGCAACAAGGTGCTCGACGAAGACCTGGTGATGTACTGTGAGGATGTCGACCTCAACCTGCGCGCCAGGCTGCGTGGCAGGCGGACGATCTATGTGCCGCGGGCGGTGGTGTATCATAAGCTGAGCGCCACCGGCGGGGGATCGCTGGCGAGCTACTACTGCGGGCGCAACTTCGTGCTGGTGTGGGCGAAGAACATGCCGGAGCCGCTGGTGCGACGCCACCTGCTGGCGATGCTGCGCTCCCAGCTCGGCTTCGCGCTGGGGGCGTTGTGGCACATCCGTGAGCCAGCGGCCCGGGCGCGGCTGCGGGGCCAGCTCGATAGCCTGCGGGCCCTGCCGCGGTTCCTGCGAAAGCGCCGGCAGCGCTCATCTGAGGCGCCGGCAGAGGTCGTGCTACCCTAAGAGAGACGAGACACGCGTGACGATATTTTCGGCTGCCCCGGTGCTTTCTGTCGTTGTGCCGGCCTATAACGAGGAGCGGCGTCTGCCGACGACGCTCACCAAGATCCTGGAGTACCTCGGCCGCCAGTCGTACGCCGCCGAGCTGATCGTGGCCGATGATGGCAGCAGTGATGAGACGGCGGCGCTGGTGGAGCGCATGATGCCCGCGCACCCAAGCCTGCGGCTGCTGCGCCTGGACCACCGCGGCAAGGGGTACGCGGTGCGCGCTGGGGCGCTGGCCGCCAAGGGCGCCTTCGTGCTGCTGTGCGACGCGGACCTGGCGGTGCCGATCGGGGAGTGGGACCGGCTGCGCGCTGCGCTGGACTCCGGCTACGACGTCGCGATCGGCTCGCGCGAGGGTGTGGGTGCGCAGCGCATGGGCGAGCCGTGGCACCGCCACGTCATGGGGCGTGTGTTCAACCTGATCGTGCGGGCGGTGGCGGTGGGCGACATCCAGGATACGCAGTGCGGCTTCAAGGCGCTGCGCCGCCCGGTGGCCGAGGACTTGTTCCACCGTGTGCAGATCTATGGCGAAAACGCCCCGCGCGTGCAGGGCGCCGCGGTGACGGCCTACGACGTGGAGCTGCTGTTCCTCGCCGTGCGCCGCGGCTACCGCGTGGCCGAGGTTCCCGTGCCGTGGATCTACGGCGAGGAGACCAAGGTCAGCGCCCTACGCGACTCGTGGCGCAATCTTCGCGACGTGCTGACGGTGCGCTGGTACGCGCTGGCCGGCCGGTACAAGAACCTCAACGCACCCCTGGCGACTGCGGAGGAGCCGGCGCGCAAGTAGCCGGCGCGGTTGAGCCGGCCACAGAGGATACAGAGCGCGCCGGGGTTGACTGAGCTTCGGTTTCTCTACTCTTCCTCTGTGGCACGACGCCCCGATACGTGCCTCACGCGCCGCCCAGGCGCTCCGTGATCTCGCGCAGCTCCCCCACGACCCGCTCGATGCACCTTGTGGTGAACGCGCTCAGGACCGCTGCATCGCCTGAGGCTGCGTAGACCTGAAGCACGGCTGGCAGCTCGGTGGCGAACTCCTGCTCGAGCCCATCGAAGCGCTCCCGCACGAGGTGGCTCCGGGTCGCGTAGTAGCCCGGCATGCTGGCCACGGGGTCGCCCTTCACCACATCGGTGAGTCTGCGGAACATCCACCAGTACGAGCCGGGCGCCCAGTCGTCGATCTGCGCCTGGTGCGGCGCGACGACTCGCTTCCCCGCCGTACCGGCCCGCGAGACGACGGCGGGGAGCTCACCGCCGTTGACGAAGAACGGCACGTAGCAGCCCAGACAGGGCGGGCCGGGCGTCCACCAGAATACCGGCGCTTCCTCTGGCGAGCGTGGCAAGGTTGCGACGCAGGAGCTGGCCGTGTTGCCCCAGGTGAACCCGGCCGGTGAGACGTGCATGCAGATCGAGAGGAAGTCCGGGTCGGCTGCGTCGAAGTACGGCCCCTCCAGAAACGTCCCCTCGTAGTGGTCGCGGGCGATGCGGGTCATCCATTCGGGCGTGATCTGTCCGTGCCGCTCGGCAAGGAGCTGCCGGGAGCGCGTGGCTCGGATGTGCGAGAGCTGGCGCGGCACGGCGGGGTCGATGTAGGCGCGGGCGACGTCGAAGGGCATCTGTTCGCCGACCGGCCACCACGCCTGCCGGCGAGCGTGCTCGGCCAGGTCGGCGCTGCCGGCGTCGTACGCGGCGCGGATGCTGACCTGGTTGGAGATCGATGTGCT
>JBDLTZ010000250.1:0-16001 GCA_039805565.1 Chloroflexota bacterium
AACTCCTCGGGTGTCAGCTGCTCATTGCCGTCAGGGTCGCGCGGCCGTCTCGCTCGCGTGTCGTAGGCGAGCAGCACAATGCGCACGCCGCGGCGAACCAGATCAGCTGCCCACTCGTGGCGGAAGTAGTTCAGTCCTGGGTGGGCGACGGCGGGGTAGGGTAACAGGCTCGCGCGATAGGCCGCGGTCACCGCGAGGGCTTTGAACTCCCCCTCGGTGATGATCACGACCTCACTCGAGTTGGTCGTATCCCAGCAGAGCGGCACTGTCGCGCCGCGCCAGCTGTAACTGCCGGGGAGCGAGGTGTAGCCGGAGCCAGGGAAGCGGCGGGTACGAAGGTCCACCACCACGTTCTGGCTCAGGTACGGGATCACGATCCGGCCGCACAGGTTCCAGTGGGCGCGGAGTGAGCCAGCGTCGTCCCTGACCAGAAGGCCTGCAGCCTCTGCGAAGGGCAGGAGCTGCGGTGCCTGGCGCGAGAGATGGGCGACCAGCGGCTGTGGATCGTGGAGCGCGTAGCCGAGACGAGCCCAGCGAATGGTTTCGAGCGTGAAGCCGCGCCGCTGGAGGTAGGCCAGGGGCTCGGGGTTCCAGGGCGTGTGCAGCTGCTGCTCAGCCCAGGTCGCCACGGCTCCGTACAACTCCCGGTAGCGCGGGATGTGTTCAACGCGGGGCTCGGGGCTACGGGGCTTCCACGATTGTCGTTCGTGGTTGTAGGTGGCCCGGCGTTCGTTGGCGCGCCCGAGCAGGTCGGATGTCGGCCCCTTGCGATTGCAGCGGCGGCACCAGTAGCGCTCGCGCCCCGCCGGCAAGAGCCAGACGTGGAAGCGATCGCTGTGGCGCTCGTCGCCGCCGCAGAAGGGGCAGGCGCCGGCGTACTCTTGCGCCCCCCGGCTCACCATACGAAGCGGCGGCAGGTGCGTGCTCAGTTCCCCATTGAGAAAGGTTGGCACGGAAGCCTCCGTGACGGCGGCGAACAAAACGGCCCCGTGGAAGTGCTCCACGAGGCCGTTCTGCTCGCTGCGGTCGGTTGGTGCTCAGGCCCTACTTGCCGCCCTGGAGCCGGTCGAAGATGTCGTCCAGTTCCTCGTCCGAGAACTCCTCGAGCTCAGGAACGGGCTGCTCCTCCTGCTGCTCCTCGTCGTCCTGGTCCTCGGTGGTCGTCGGCTCATGGCACATAGCGGCACCTCGTTCTCGGCGGCCCGCAGCGAAGGGCGCGCCGGGCTACGCGTGGGCCTGGTTAGGCCCCGCTTCCTCGGATGAGCGCGAAACGCGCATGGGAAGGGCCGGGGAGGTCGACTCCCCGGCGGGCGAACGGCCGCTGCGACAGGCAGTGCAGTGTGTGGTGACTGCTGGCGCAGGGGTGATGCGCTCACTATGGGGTGCAGCCGCCGCGCCGTCATCAGGAGCGATGACGGATATGGCGGCTGCCGGCCGTGGGCACGCCGATGCTACAATCGCCGGCAGTGTTCGCCGCCCCGCTCGGAGAGGAGTCGCCGATGACTGCGCCGATCTGTCTGACCGCGATCGGGACGATCCGCACGCCGTTCCAGACGCTTGACGGCATGCCTATCCAGGCCGTCGCAGCACAGGGCGTGACCGGACGGATCGAGTTGGACCCGGCCTACGCGCCGGGGCTCCGGGATATCGCCGGCTTCTCGCACTTGACCTTGATCTACCACCTGCACCGCATGGAGGCGCTGGCCCTCGAAGTGGTGCCCTTCCTCGACAGCGCGGTGCGCGGCGTGTTCGCCACCCGCTCGCCGAAGCGGCCTAACTCCCTCGGCCTGTCCACGGTGCGACTGCTCGCGGTGGAGGGCACGACGCTGCACATCGCTGAGGTGGATATGCTCGACGGCACGCCGCTGCTGGATATCAAGCCGTATGTGCCGCAGTTCGACGTGCGCGAGGGTGCGACGATCGGCTGGTTCGCCGCGCAGATCCACCGCGTGGGTCAGGTGCGCTCGGGGCAGCGGCCGGGCGTCGAGCCGGGCCGTGAGGATAAGTCAGGGCGGTAGGACGCGAGGGTTTAACCGCCCGAGGACGACACGATAAAAATCATCTCTTTCGACACGGCCGGGTCGAACGGCGAACGGTCCCAGTCGCCGTAGAGCGCCTCGATCCGCAGCCCGGCCGCGGCGAGCTGCGCCTCAATAGCCTCGCGCGGTAGAAAGCGTAACTCGCTGAAGGAGACCAGGGTCTCGTCGGGGAACTGGAAGCGCTGCTCAAAGGTCACGCGGTCGCCGACCCGCGAGAGCACCACGGTCGTCTCGCGGATCGTCACGCCCTTGTGGGTGATCTCCGACGAGCCGTTCCACTCCGCGGCCCAGTCAATCGCGGGATTGCGCGACTCGAACACGGCGCGGCCGGCGGGCTTCAGGTGACGGTGCATGGTCGTGAGCGTCGCCTGCACGTCCTCGTCGCTGAGCATGACCTGGAAGGCGTGGCCGGTCATGATGATCAGGTCGAAGCGCTTTTCGGAGCGGAACGCCTGGGCGAACGCCTGCACCCACTCGATGTTGCTCCCGTAGAGCTTCTGCCTCGCGATCGCCAGCATCGCCGGCGTGGGGTCGGCGCCGGTGACGATGTGCCCCAGCGCCGCGTAGGCGTCGCAGAGCAGCCCGGTGCCGCAGCCAAGGTCAAGTACATGCTGCGGCGGCGCGCCGGCCTGTGACAGGTAGAAGTCGCGGTCGGGTGACCAGCCACAGAACAGGTCGTAGACGGCCGCGAGCTTCGGGTTCTCGTAGTGTTCGTCAGGCATACGCACGTCGCTCCTTCGTGATTGCCGTCAGCTTGGCTAGGACTCGCGAATCAGCAGGTGGCCGATGAGCAGCGCCGCCATGCAACCGAGCGTGTACATCAGCAGATCCTCCCAGCTGAAGGTCGTCCCGATCAGGATACTCGGCAGGCTGCCCCGCGCAAACCCGAGGGCGTCAGCCAGCCCAAACCACTGCGCCACTTCAACCGCCCACGCAAGCAGCAGCACGGCCCCGGCGAGCGGCAGATGCGGGACGCGTATGAACGCCAGGATGGCACAGAAGATCAGGATCACGACGAGGAAATCGCTCACACTGCCGCGGATAAACGGCGACGATGCGAACACTGTGGCGATCAGAAGCTCCATGCCGAAGACCACGAGTGCGATAAGGAAGGCGCGGCCGTGAAAGCGGATCAGCACAGGCCTCAGCTCGTCTCGTTGGCACCGTGGCCGCTCATGGCCGACCATACCGCACGCACCACTGCCTGAGGGTCGCGAACCTCGACGATCAGCTGGTCGTAGCGCTCGTGGTCGAGCTCGAACACCACCGCGTTCGTGGGATTGTGCACGTCCCAGAAGATGCGCTGCCCGTCCTGGTAGAAGGTCCCGGCGGTGATGACACCGGGGACGTAGGTGCCGGGAAAGCGCAGTCCTGGCCAGGACGGGTCCACCACAGGGTTGGCGTAGGCGCCGCGCACGTGGGCTAGCGGGAGCGTGAGCCGGCTCGTGAGCGACCAGAGCTTGTCCAGCCCCTCCACCTCCAACACCAGCCTGTCCTCGAAAATCGTGACCTCAACCATACTAGGTTCTCCTGGGCCAGAAGGCGCATGACGACGAGAAGCGTATCAGGCGTCGTGCGACACAGTGCGGGCACGGAGCCCTGCGTCAAGCTGGTAGAGGAGCATATCCAGGCGACTCTTGCCCATTGACCGAGCGGGCATCTGCAGCAAGACCTCGCGTACGTCGGCGGGGGCGTGCGTGATCGCCCGGCGGACCTCTTCGTCGCCGACTCGTGGAATGCCCCCTTGGTCCAATTCAAGGGCCAGTGCGGCGTAGGCTGCCGGGCCAACAATATGCTTGGTTTGCTGAACATCGGCCAGGGGATGCGTGTACGCGCTCGCTGCTGCGTACCCGGCGGCGCGAGCGGCGGCAGCGGCAGCAGGATCGTCCATGTCACGCGCCGCGGCGTGCGCCGCCAGGGCAAGCGAACGCAAGCGGGCTGCCCGCTTTCCTCCACGGGCAAACTCTCTGATGCCTTCAATCGCCGCACGGGGCCGGGTGTCTGAAGCTGCGCGCCGCTCAAACACCGGGAGTGCACGCTCCGCGCAATCGGCGGCCCAGCCGCCAATAGCTCTCAGCGACTCCAGGCTCAGTGTGAAATATCGCGACTCCTGATCCACTTTGCTGCTCCTCAAGACACAGGGAGGCTATGAACGCTTCCGCTTGCGGGTGCCACGAGGGGACGTCGGGAGCCAAGAGGAAGCTGGCACGACGAGCCGCCAGCGAAAAGCGAGCTGCTCCCGAGCGACGCGATGATGCGTGGCCGAGGATGTGCCGCCTCTCTGGCAAAAGCTTGGCCGAAGTGACTGTAGGAGACGGCCCTTTGTCGGGGAGGTTGTAGGCCACTATCTGGACGAGGTAAAGGCTATGCCGCAATGTATGCAGCCAGATTGTCGAGGGTCGCGTTCAGGCCCGCCCGGTGATCCGCGGGTTCGATGCCAGTCAGGACGTTCGTACAGCGTACCATTACCCTGGTTCCGTTGTCCGTGGGCTCGAATGTCCACGTCATCCGCATCTCGCCAGCGAACGCGGGGTCGTCGCTGACGAAGAGCACGGCCTGTTCGATGCGCTCGTTTGGGACGATCTTGAGGAAGGCCACGGTGACTTCGTCGGCATCCTCGGAGGTTTTTCCTGGCGAGTGCTGCGAACGGTTGCACGTGAGCCGCATGCGATACATACCGCCTTCGCAGAAGCGAAAGGCAAGCATGGTTCCCGTCATGCCTTCTGGTGGCAGCCACGTCTCCAATGCCTCGGGTGAAGCAAATGTCTGATAGATCACCGCTGGCAATGCGGCGATCAGTTTTGAGGCGCTGTCGATCCGCTCAGCCATCGCTACGCCGTTTCTTCTCATACCGAGGCTACGAATGCTCCGGTCAGGTGGCAAACGGCTGGTCAAGAGAGCGCAGGACGGCGACTATTCCTCGAAACCCAGCCGGCGCCGGAAGTATAGCGCTGTCGCAAGGGCCAGGTCAACTTCTCACCAGACACCGGGGATGATTCGATAGCGAACCGTTTTCTCGTAGGTACGATAGTTCGGATCAGCGCTGAGGAGCTGCTCTTCCTGCCGAATGCGAAGCACCTGGACGGAAAACCACCCGAGGGCCACCAGGCTGTTCCACCAGGAGAACGCCATTAGCAAGAAGCCAATGACAATCAGCAGGTAGGCGGCGTAGATCGGATGCCGGACGAAGCGGTAGAGCCCGCCGACCTGAAGGCCGCGGTGGGCCGGCTCCATCCCAAAGCTTCGCCCGAGAGAAAGGATCGCGGTGGTCGCCAGGACACTTCCCGCCGCCACGAGGACCCAGGCCTCCGCGATGAGCGCCGTGCCTCCTGGTCGCAGTGTAAGCGGCAGCAGCGTGCCGGCCCATGCGAGCGCGACCTCGTACCGAGGGCGCTTCAACGTCCGAGTCGGCTGGTGGGTGAACGTGAAGACGATGATCATGGCGTGTTGGACCGCGAAGAGCAGCGCCACCAGGCTGCCTTCGATCGCGGCGATGAGATGCGCTTTGAGGAGGGCGGCCATCACGACGACGAGCGCAAGGTCGACCGTCGAGAGGGCCAGGAACGAACGCGGCAGGCGGAACCTCACGCCGAAGCCTCCTCCCACGCGAGGCGCGTTGGCTGACGTTGAGCCTCAGCAGCGGGGAGGGGCGTCGCGGCGTTGAAGATGGTTTCGATGACCAGGACAACCTCGCTCCGGGGCACCTGCACGAAGACGTCGCCGGCGCCGTCGGCGCGCAGGCATCGCTCCACGCCCACAGTCTCACGCCGCTCCAGGTGCCCCTCGATCAGCACGCGGCTGCCCGCGCCAAACTGCTGCGCGACGGCGGAGACACGTGCCGCGCCAACGACCTCAACGTCTACGCGAACCGTCTCGTGCTGCGGGTAGCCGCTGACCAGCGTCGTGCGGCCGGCACAGATGACGGTGTGTCCGGTCGTCACCCCGCCCGCACCCACCTTGCGCTCGACATCGTGCTCGATATTGCCGACCAGCAGCACGCGGCAGAGATCAGCCACGGGGCACCTCGTTCAGTTCTTCGCGGTTCAGGCTCAGCACGTAGCGCAGGTAGCGCGTGTCGTCCACGGCCGTGACCACACCACGTACGGTGTTCCAGGCAGCCCCGGTGGCGGGCGGCCGCTCGCCGAGTTGCCAGTAGATGATGTCCGGCCATTGAGTGAGTCCGGCGACAAACCCAGGTCCGATGCGGTATGCCGGTAGCAGCCGCGCCTGTTGAGGTGAGGTCAGGCGCGGCCGCTCGCGTTGCCGCCGATGCTCTGTCGGACTCAGTTTCGTGACCTCGAGGAAGAGGAGCGTCACGTCCGGGCTATGGGCTGAGCGGGGGTCGTCGGGCAGCGCGTGGACAAGGCGGGGGCGAACATGACCAACCACCTCCAGCCACTGGTCGCGTGCACGTTCGCCGCTGCTCAAGGTGACCTCCGCCCCGAGATACACGCCGATCGACCCGCAGCCGCGCCCCCGCAGCCAGGTGACGAGGCGCAGTTGCTCGCTACCTCGCCTCGCCTGGCGCCGTGAGTCCACCTCAATGGGGAGGCGAGGAAACCAGGAGCTGCTCCTTCCGATCAGCCGGAGCTCAACGCCGGCCGCCAGCGTCACAGCTCGGGCGGATCGTCGTTCGCGGCATCGAGCCTGGCGGAACGCACGCGCCGCGGGCGAAGCCGCTCGCTCACGCCCTCGTTCTCCTGGCCGGGACCGCCCGCTGACTCATGATCGTCAGTCCCGTTTCGCCCCCCTTCGTCGAGCATCACGCGCACGGTGTCGGCGTCCTGGGCTTCCATGCGTGCCTCTGGGTCCAGAGGTGTTGCCGGCTGCTGTCGTGTTGCCGGTCGCGCCCGGCGCCGCTCCTCGTTCTCCGCAATCAGCCGCTGGCGCTCCTCGATCGTTACCGGGGTTCCGTGGAGCAGTTCGACGTAGCCGACCTCGACGCGCACCCGGCGGCCGGTGAGCAGGCGCTGCTGGGCTCGTGCGATTTGGCGCTCCAGCGCCTCGCCGTTCATTGGCTGCTGCCGGGCGCCGGTCACTGCCTGCGGGGCACGGCTTTCGCGCCCAGACCCCTCCTGCCGCCGTGTCTCCGCCCGCTCCATGAGGGTCGCGTTGCGCGTCTCGAACTGGGTGCGCGTTCGCTCCAGCGCCGCCTGCACCGTTTCATCCTCGAGCGCGGCGCGGGGCAGGCGGAAGGTGCTCGGGCTGAGCCGGCCCTCAATGCGCACCTTGTTGCCCGGGCGGAGGAGCGCGTCGCTGTTCGGGATGAGCTCGTCGTCGGCGGTGATCAGCACCTCGACGGGGACCGACTTGACGACAGGCCGCACCGCCCGGCCGAAGCTCGCCGCCAGCACCTCGCGATAGCGGAGGGTGACGCCGGCGTAGCGCTCAACGAGCGTGCGGCGGTCGCCGTACTGGCGGCCGTAGACCCGCGGCCGGTCCACCACCTCGCCTTCGAGCTGCACCCAGGCCAGGTCGGGCACAGCGTCGCCGACCTCCTGGACGCCGAGCACGTCGATGCGGATGTCCCAGGTGCGCCGCCCCGCGTCGTAGGCGTCGCGCTGGAAGCGCTGGTCGTAGAACTCCTCCATGCCGAGCGGGCCGAGAATGGCGATGCGCTGGCCGTCAACCAGCAGGTGCTCAGCGCGGGCGCGCACCGCCTCGCTCATCGTGATCGGCAGGCGGTAGCTCGTGCGAGCGGCGCTGTGCTCGTCGCCGACCACCTCGTTGACGCTGAGCTCGTAGCGGTACTCGGCGGCGCCGAGGCTGGTGAAGACCCGGCGCCCCTCGCCGCGCCCAGTTGTCACGACGCGCACCGTGCCGACGATCACCGTCAGGTTCTTGGCCCGCGGTCGGCCGTCAGGGCCAAGCGTGCCAGCCGGCGCGGTGTCGCCGGCCAGGGCGGTGTCGAGCATCAGCGCCACCGTGTCCGGTAGCACCAGGCCGCGCTGCAGGCCGGGCGACTCGGGAGGCGACGCGGTGGCTGGCTGAACGCCGATCGGCTCGGGCACTTCATGTTGCTGAGAGGAAGCCGGCATACCGGAGGTGAAGGGCCATCCCGAGGGCATCGGTTCCTGGCTGGCACCATTAGTTGTCACAGAGATCCTCCTGGCGTTGGGCAGCGACGCGAGACGCGCTGCGAGGCGGAGAGCCTGGAAGTATCATCCGTGGCCCAGGAGGAGCGGGCATCAGGTGAAATGACTGATCAGCACGTAGCCAAGTAGCCTGAGCTTTGGAAACGCGCATTACTGACCATAAGGGGTGAGGAGCCGGCCGCCACCTGCTGGACCATCGGTCTTCCTTGCCGTTCCGGTGCCCTCGGAGCACTCTATCCGACGGCAAACGTGCTATCAGAGATAGTCCGGGAGCGGCGCCTGGCGACGAGCCAGGCGCGTGAGTTAGCCGGTGCCAACCAGTACGGTCAAATTCTTGCTGCGCGGTCGCCCGTCCCAAACGTAGAACTTAGAACAGAACTACAGTGAAGCTTCTGCGATGCGATCAATTCATCCGCGGAGCACGAGCAAGACGCCGATCAGCACGGGCGGCAGATAGTGGAATACTGGCAGCGTATCACCCATGACGAGTAGCTGAATGAGCAGCGCAAGGCTGAAGAGAATCGTCGCCCACGCCGCCCACGCCGGCACGAGCCCGACCTGCAGCAACGATGCTCCATACGCCGCCAGTGCAAGGAAGCCGATTACGGCGGAAACAGAGAACAGCGCAAATCCCCACTGCGCGAGCGGCTTGTAGTAGGCCGGCACGACGCCAGTTGCGCCCGCTGCGTTCATCTTCTCTGCCGCTGCCACGGTGATAACGCCGCGAAAGGCTGAGAAGATCACCCACAAGACCGCGGCCAGAAGCCAGCCGACCAGGCCAAGGTGCGAGCAGAAGCGCTCGCCCGCTACCTCCAGGAGTGTGGTGAGCATGCTCAGCCCGGCCAGGAGGATGACGGCCGCGGCGCCCATCCACACATTGGCCCAGCGCCAGACGGGCGCGTTCACCGCAACCGCCTGCAGATGCTCGGACACCGGCAAGTTGAACATGCGCACGTTCCCCCTCTCGCCCACGATCGGCAGCGTCCCGCCGATGGCGAACGAGATGAAGGACGCAATGAGCACTGCGCCGGTCAGGCGCTCCATCGTGAAGAATGGTGCTGTTCCCATCGCCGCTCCGGCTTCCCCCGCGCCGGCGAGCCACGCGGGACGTGGCGATCGATCGTACTGTGGCAGGATCGCCGCCGTTTATCGCGCGTGTGTCTGCCGGGCATGCGGGTATGGGTAGGCTCCGGTGTAGCCGAGCAGCCGCCCGATCGGAGCCAGCGCGCCAAACAGGAGCGTCTGCACCAGGCGCGGCGGGCGCGCCAGGATCAGCTCGTTGGGGAAGGTGCGCATCACCATTGCCATCTGGAAGAGGTTCGGCAAGCCTGTCTTCGAATCGACCTTGCCGTCCTGGGCGAGGCCGAAGAAGGTCTCGAAGAAGCTCTCGATCCGCAGCGCGGGCCGCAGATCCACCAGACAGTGCAGCTCCTCATCGCCGGCGTTCCACCAGACATGCGGCGCGCCCCGGGGAACCACGACGGTCTCTCCCGGGCCGCTGGCGAACTCTTTGCCCGCCACACGGCCCCGGAGCGTCCCGGCCATGACCTCGAAGCGCTCCTCCTGGAGCGGGTGGATATGCTCGGCGGCGACGAACGCCCCCGGTTGGAGATAGAGATCCCCTTGAAACAGCTCACCGCCAGTGTCGCGGGCCGTCTTGCGGATAATAATCTTCTCTCGTGTCACGGGATGCTCGAGCACGTCACCTGATCTGACCATCGGAGCGCCTCCTTGCGTATGCCGATTCGGGAGGGCACCCCTCCCGTAGCCTGCCAGGATGTTCGGTGTTTTCTGGCGTCCTATTGTGGGACAGAGCGACTGACTGTATAGTGTGATCTCCAGAGATAGAGAGTGACATACGGTCAGCTGGTTTGGCAATACCACGCTGATTTATCTGGAGAAAACAGGCATGACGTTCGGTAAAAGGGGCCGTCCCACCGAGGACCGGCTGGCGCGCCAGCGCGAGATCTATCAGGCGGTCGCGCCGTTGATCGTGCAGGGCGGGGCACGGCAGCTTTCGATGCGTCAGGCGGCGCAGGCGGCTTGCCTGAGCATCGGCGGTCTCTACCACTACTTTCCGACCAAGCGCGAGCTGGTGCTGCACGGGCTGTGTCAAGAGGCGATCTTGAGAAGATGCCAGGACTTCCACGCCCAGTTCGAGCACCTGGCAGAGACGGACCCGCAGCAGTATTTCAAAGAGGGCATCGAGCTCATCGTGGATCATGTCGGATTCTGCCGGCCTGCTATTCATGCTGCGCTAGAGCTGGGGAGCGGATCGTTCTGGGAGGTGATCGAGACGCTGCTCACCGGCACCGAGCAGGCGTGCGAGGCCAACTTGCAGCGGCTGTTCCCTGCGGTGAGCGATCAGGAGATCCAGCGGTGGGGGCGGTCGATCCGCCGGGCGCTCGGCGCGGCGCTGCTTGACAAGAGTATCAGCCCCGACGAGTTTCGTGATGATCTGCGCATCCTTGTAGATGGCTATGTGAGCCGCGTCCAGGTGCAGGCCTGAGGTCGCCGCCAGGCGTCCACTCTCGCTCAGCAACGCTATCGTGCGGTCACATCGCACCCCCCACCCGCAGAAGGTTGTACTTGGCAGGCGCTTGACTCGCGCCTGGCTATGCGCTAAAATAAAAAAGATCGGTCGTTCGATTTACTTACAAGGCGCCTCATGCCGAAAGTATCCGAAGCCCACAGCGCCGCGCGCCGGCAGCAGATCATCGACGCTGCCTACCGCTGCTTTGCGCGCAAGGGCTTTCACCAGGCATCGATGCGCGATATCTATGAGGAGGCCAAGCTCAGCCCCGGCGCGGTCTATCACTACTTCCCGAGCAAGGATGCCATCATCCAGGCCAGCTTCGAGTTCGATGAGCAGCGCAGCCTGGATCTGTTCGCCGCCGCCACGGCGAGCGACGACCCGCTCAAGGCGCTGCGCGAGCTGATCGCCTTCTTCTTCCGTGGCCTCGAAAGCGCTGCCGAGCTCGGCGCAGGCCGCGTGAATGTGCAGGGCTGGGGCGAGGCGCTAGTCAACCCGCCGCTGCGCGAGACGCTCCAGCGCGTGATGGCGCAGTACCTCGCCGCCCTGACGACGATCGTCCGCCGGGCCCAGGCCGGCGGGCAGCTTGACCCCGCCCTCGATCCACAGGCCTTCGGGCGCATCCTGCTCGCGATCTACTACGGGTTTGAGCTGCAAAAGGCGCTTGACCCCGCGGTCGAGGTGGCGGCGTACGCCGCAGCTGTTCAGGCCCTGCTCACCGCGGCGTCGCGCGGCGGATCAGGCGGCGGCTGAGCTCACCTGGGGCCTGTCCGGTCTGCGGAGCGTGCCAGACATGAGAGACCATGGAGGCGTGATGACAGCGATCACAGCGAAGACGACCTCGGCGCCACGTATCGTTGATCGGGTGGCGCTGCGCGCCGAGCTCGAGGCGACAAATACGCAGCTCCGCACGCTGGTGGAGGCGATCCCCGAGACGCGCTGGCAGCAGCTGATGCCGGGCAGCGCCTGGACAGTGGGCGAGGTGATGGTTCATCTGACCTGGGCGCTGGAGCAGCTGCCGGCCGAGGTGGCGAGCGCGCGACGTGGCAAAGGGATGTTCAACTACCCGGCCTGGTTTGCCAACCCGGCGAGCTACTGGATCAACCGCTGGAATGCCCGCGGCGCCACCCGCGCGGCGGTGGTGCGCCGCTACGCCGCCGCCATGGCCGCCGTGCTCGCCAGCCTGGACACGGTCGCCGACGGCGACTGGGCGCTGGGGGCGAACTTCTACGGCCACGGCTTCTACTCCATCGAGGGCCTGTTCCACACGCCGGCGCAGCACCTGGCCGAGCACACCGCCGCGCTCGTCGGCGAGCAGGCAGCGCAAGCGGACGACACGATCATCGCCACGTGCGTCGGGCCGCTGCACGTGCGCCAGGTGGGCTCAGGCCCGCCGGCGGTGCTCTGGCACAGCCTGTTCGTCGATAGTGCGAGCTGGCGCCAGGTCGAGCCATACCTCAGCGCGGAACGGCGGCTGATCCTGATCGATGGCCCTGGCCACGGCGCAAGTGGCGATGCTGGTAAACCGTACACCATGGGCGACTGCGCGGCGGCGGCGATGGAGGTACTCGGCGCGCTGGGAGTGTCGGAGCCTGTGGACTGGGTGGGCAATGCCTGGGGCGGCCATGTCGGCATCACTCTCGCCGCCGCGCACCCCGAGCGGCTGCGCAGCCTGATCGCCATCGGCGCGCCGGTCGCGGCCTATGCGCCGGCCGAGGCACGCAGGACACGGCTCCTGCTCCATCTCTACCGGCTGTTCGGGGCGGCCGGGTTCATCCGGAATGCGGTCGCCGAGGTGCTCCTCTCGCCTGCGACACACGAGCGCGACCCTACGGCGGCCGAGTATGTGCGCGCCCAGATCGGCAGCGCGGATCGCCGCCGGCTGCGCAATGCGGTCGATTCGATCTCACTTGGGCGCGAGGATCTCACCGGCCTCCTGCCGGGTATCCACGTTCCAACCCTGTTCGTGACAGGCGCCGACCACACCGGGTTCACGCCGGAGCAGGCGCAGGAGTCCATCGCCCTGGTGCCCGGCGGGCAGCTCGCGATCGTGGCCGACGCAGCATATCTGGCGCCGCTGGAGCAGCCGGACGAGACTGCGCGGGTGATGCGGACGTTCTGGGCCGCCACGCGTGAGTGACCACCGCAACACCTGGTACGACCTGCCACCCTGTACCCGGCAGTGAGGAGCGAGGCTGTGAACGATCGCGTATTCATCGCCACGACCGGCAGCGGCCTGGCGCGGGCCGCCCGGCACGCCGATGGGCGCTGGGAGGTGGATCGCCTGCTGCCGAGCAGCGACATCCGCTGCCTCGCGGCCGATCCACTGCACCGCGATCGGGTCTACGCAGGGACCCAGAGACAGGGCGTCCTGCGCTCGGACGATCGTGGCCGGACGTGGCGACCGGTTGGCCTGGCGGGAAAGACTGTCAAAGCGATCGCGGCGAGCCCGACGCGCGCTGGGGTGGTGTACGCGGGCGCCAAACCTGCCGCAATGTTCGTCTCCGACGATAGTGGGGTGAGCTGGGCCGAGCTCGTCGCCTTTCGGCGCATCCCTGGGCGCTGGTTCTGGTTGTCTCCGGCAGAGCGGCCGCATCTCGCCTACGTGCAGAGTATCGCGCTCTCACCCACCGATCCGGCGCGAGTCGTGGTGGGGCTCGAAGCCGGCGCCACGGTTGTGAGCGTCGATGGCGGCGCGAGTTGGACCGGCCATCGGCGCGGCGCGCTCCGTGATTGCCACACGCTCACGTTCCACGCCACGGACGGCGCCTGGGTGTACGCGGGCGGCGGGGGCGTCGGCGCCTGGGGGACGAATGCCGTGAGCCGCGACGCCGGCCGCACCTGGGCAAGGGTTGGGCGCGGGCTGGATCGCGTCTATGGCTGGGCAGTGGCCGCCGACCCGCTGCGACCGGAGGTCTGGTACCTGTCGGCAGCGCCCGATCCTGCCCACGCCCATGGCGAACAGCCTGCCCAGGCGGCGATCTATCGCAGCGACGGCGACCGCTGGCAGCAGCTGAGCGGCGGTTTGCCGCAGCCGCTCGCGCATATGCCCTATGCGCTCTGCACTGATCGCGATGCACCCGGGCAGATCTACGCCGGGCTCAGCAGCGGCGATATCTGGCACAGCGCCGACTATGGTGAGCGCTGGGCGCAGCTGCCGGTGACGCTCGGCAGCATCCAGCGCGCGATGATCATGCTGTAGGCGGCGCCCGGCCATGCTGCCGAAGCCGACGAAGACCGGCGGTGCGCCCCTGCCCAGGAAGGCCTCCAGCGCCGGCTGGGGATGCCAGCCAGCCGGCAGTACGGGGAACCAATACCCCGTCGGCTGCGCGCCGGCGGGCCAGTCCGGGGGGCACGGGATGACGGCGGGGCTGTAGGCGCCCAGCAGCGGCGTCGGCTCAACCAGGATCAGCGGGATGCGCCGCAGCTGAGCGATCGTCTGGGCGAAGGGGGTGAAGACGGCCAGGCTGACCAGGGCCTGGGCGCCGGCGCAGGCCGCCAGGGCCTCCTCGGCTATCTGCAGCGCGACCGGCCCCAGCAGCCTGCGCATTGCGCGGATCGAGGCGAGCGGGTTGGCGCCACCCTGCTCCATGAACTGGCGCCCGGTCTCGCTTGCCATGATCTGCTGCACGTCGCCGCCGAGGGGGTGGAAGGCCAGGCCGTGCTCCTGGACGAAGCCGGCGAAGTTCGCGGGCGCCGCGAGCGTGGTGGCGAAGCCAGCGTGGCGCAGCCCCTGCCCAAGGCTGATACAGGGCTGAATGTCGCCACGAGAGCCGGCCGCGAATATCGTCAGCTGCATAAGACTGCTCCACCCAGGAGGCACGTGAGCACAAGCCCTGGTGCCTCCTGGCCGCTCGGTCGTTCAACCGGTGGATCAGCATGCCGCTCCGGGCTGGATGGCGCCGCTCGGCGCGCTTATCTGGGCGGCATTGCCGCTGCGTGCTCCGTCCCGTACCGCCTGCGCCCAAAGAGGAAGTAGGCGACCGGGCCGACAAAGTTCACGAACGACACCAGTACCCAGACCGGCTTGCTACCCCGGATCTCCTCAGCGGGCCGACGGTAGATGTCCAGCAGCGCCGTCACCAGCATCGCCAGCTGCACAGCTACCGAGAGCACGACGCCCCAGCGCTGGCCGGCGCTCAGGTCCTTCCACTGCTTCCGTGCCATACGGACGCTCCTTTCGTTCCCAGCGCCTGAGCACCAGGTCACCTTCGTCACAAGCCCCATCTGGATGAGCCTCCAGCCGATCAAGCCGTGCCAGAGCGCACGACGCCAGAAAGGACATCCTGCACTGCTGTGGGCGGGCAGTTTAGCCCGTCGCTCGGAGCGCTAGGCTTTCGGCGCTGGACCGGAACCAGACGGACCAGACGATCAGCGCCATGCACGCGACTTCGACGGTCGCAAAGAACACGTAGTGAGGAGCCAGTGACCCGCCGCCGACGACGAACAGGGCTGTCGTCACTGCGGCAAGTGTGTTCGCCCAGCGGTTGCCCCGGCCCTTCAAGATCCGAGACAGGTAGATCATCGCGATCGGGATCTCCAGCATCAGCGCGAACGCCAGCAGAAGGCCCGGAGTGATCTGTACGCCTGCCTGTCCGGCCCAGAGCTCCTGCAACGCTCCAGGCGTGATAAAGGTCAGAATATCGGCGAAGACCATGTTGAACATGACCACAACCCAAAGCGTTGAGAGCTTCGTCCGATCGTCATCTTTCATGACAGCCCTTCTCGACGTGCGATGAGCACCGGCGCCGAAAGATGCTCTGGGTCGCTGCCCGTGCGGACGCCTCGAGCTGCTGCTGGACGTTCACCTGCGGCGCGGTACGGTCACGGCGGCCTGGCACCCTGCGCTCCTGTGCAATCTCGCGCAATCCTTCAAGGAGGCAATCGATCTCGGCTTCGGTGTTCTCGAGCCCCAGGCTGACCCGCGTGAGGCCAGGCAGGGACAGCTTTGGCAACAGCGTCACCAGCCCGCGCTGAAACTGCGCGAGCGGCGGCGGGATCTTCAGCAGCTGCTTGACCAGGAGATGTGCGCAGTGGCACCCGGCGCGCACCCCCATCCCACGGGCCGCCAGCTTCTGGGCCACCTCTGGCGCCAGCATCGACTGCATGGCGAAGACAATCACCCCGCCTTTCCAGGCAAACCTGGGCGCGTCGGGGCTCTTCACGCCGTACACCTCCAGCCCCGGGATCTGCGCCAGGCCACGCAGCGCCCGCGCAGTGAGGGCCTGCTCGCGCGCCTGAACAACATCCAGGCCGATACGCTGGAGCAGCAGCATTGCCTTGCCGAGCGCGGCGATGCCGCCCACATTCTCCTCGCCGGACGAGCGGATCAGC
>JBDLTZ010000251.1:0-13467 GCA_039805565.1 Chloroflexota bacterium
AGATGCCGAGGAGCAGGCGGCGCAGATGAGCCGGGACGAGTGGTACCGGCTCTACATAAGCGCGCGCGGGGCGGCGCTGCCCTAGCGCCCGGCCCGCCTCGCAGGCACACAGCACGGCTGCGCGCCGCGATCTTCACACCAGGTGGTCGATCGCGGCGCGCAGCTGCTCCGCCCCGGGTCGCAGCTCGATGCCCGCGCGCTGCGCCGCCGCGACGATGCGCTCCAGGCTCACGCGCGCCGCGAGCCAGACGACGAGGTGCAGCCCTCCCGCAGTCCCCCCGACCCTGGCCCGTCACGGTTAGTCATCGCATATTGCTCAGCTTGGCACTACCAATCTATCGCCAGTATGCGGTACACTCCCCCCTGGAGACGTTCAGTGGAGTGTTACGATGCACATGCTGGTGACCGAGGCGTTCTGGGAGCTGTTCCCCGAGGCGCGCATCGGGGTGGTGACGGCCCACGGGCTTGATAACACGGTGGCGGCGGAGGTGGCGGCGGCCCTCCTGGCGGAGGAGGCGCGCCGGCAGGGCACGGCGCTCGCAGGCGCGGAGATGGCCGCCCACCCGGCGGTCGCGCCCTGGCGGGCGGCCTACGCCCGCTTTGGGGCGAAGCCGTCGCAGTACCGCTCCTCGATCGAGAGTATGCTGCGGGCGGCGCAGGCGGGGAGAACGCGCTCGATCAGCCCGCTGGTGGACCTGTACAACGCCGTGTCGCTGCGCCACGCCCTGCCCTGCGGCGGCGAGGACCTCGCGGCGGTCGTGGGCGACGTGCGGCTCACCCGGGCGGCGGGCGGCGAGCCCTTCCGGACCATCGGCGCGACCGAGGACGACCCGGCGCGCGCCGGCGAGGTGATCTACCGCGACGACGTGGGCGCGATCTGCCGCTGCTGGAACTGGCGCGAGGCCGACCGCACCAAGCTGACCGCGCAGACCCGCGACGCGGTGCTGGTGATCGAGGCGCTGCCGGAGCACCCACAGGCCCTGCTCGACGCGGCGCTGGCCGACCTGGCCGCGCTCGTGGAGCGGCACCTCGGCGCGCGGACGCGAACCGCCACCCTGAGCGCCACGACGCCCGCCTGCTCGCTGGAGGCGCAGCCGTGAGCCAGACCGCCGTACTCGCGCTTATCACCGCTGTCGTCGGCACGATCGGCTACCACCTCGCGCAGCGGGAGGTGACGCCCGACGCCAGCCCGGCGCTGGTGCTCATCGTCGCCTACCTCATCGGCGCGGTGATCTGTGGCCTGCTGCTCGTCACGCTCTTCCCCTCACGCGCGGCCGTGCGCGAGCAGCTCAGCTGGCCCGTGCTCGCCCTGGGCGTCGCAGTGGTGCTGATCGAGGTCGGGTTTGTGTGGATGTACCGCAGCGGCTGGACGCTCGCCACCGGCGCGCTGGTGGTCAACGTGCTGGCGACGATCGCCCTCGCCGCGGTCGGCGTCCTCGCCTTCGGTGAGCGGCTGCACTGGACGACGGTCGCCGGCGCGGGGATCTGCCTGGCCGGGCTGGGCGTGATGAGCCTGCGGGGTGGCGCGTGATGCCGCTCGCGCCAGACGCCACGGATACAGACTGATGCCGCGCGAGATGCAGGAGCACAGAGCGATGTACATCCCCCGAGCCTTCCGCGTCGAGGACCTCGACGAGCTAGTGGCCTTCATGCGCGCCCACAGCTTCATCACCCTGGTGTCGATCCTCGATGGCGTGCCGTTCGCCTCGCATGTGCCGGTGGTGGTGCGGCGTGATGGCGACGCCGTGACGATCCACGGGCACCTGGCGCGGGCCAACCCGCACTGGCACGCCTTTGCGGCAGGTGAGAGCCTGGCAATCTTCACCGGCCCGCACGCCTACATCTCTCCGTCTCACTACGACCAGCGCGAGAGCGTCCCGACCTGGAACTACATCGCTGTCCACGCGGCGGGCCCGGTGCGGGAGCTGCACGCCGCCGATGGCCCAGAGGCGCTGGAGGACGAGGTGCGCGCCGTCATCCGGGCCTACGAGGGCGCCTACGAGCAGCAGTGGGACAGCCTCTCCGAGCGCTACCGCGCCGGGATGCTGCAGGGCATCGTCGGCTTCATCCTGACGGTGACGCGCCTCGAGGGCAAGGCCAAGCTGAGCCAGAACCGCAGCCTGGCCGACCAGCACCGGGTGGCTGGCGCGCTCCTCGAGAGCGATGACCCGGCCGCGCGCGCCACCGGCGCGGCGATGCGCTGACTCACGAGCACACCTGAGCGCATCGGCCTGTCTACGCGCACTGAGACACTGAGTTCATCGAGCGCGCCCCTGAGCTCTTCAAGACTGTACGAGAGGTGACCACTGCCCTGGCGCTGTACGCCTTTGCATCCCGGCAGGTTGACATTGCGGTGCTGGAGGTCGGGCTCGGCGGGCGCCCGGTGGCCCGGCCAGCTTGAGCCTCTGCGTGAGCAGCCGCTCATCATCGCAGACGGCGCCCACAATGGCGTCTCGGCGCGCCAGCAGATGGACGTATTGCGAGAGCTGTTCCGCTTTCGGCGCCGCATCCTCATCCTGGCCGTCTCGGCCGACAAAGATCTGGCCGCGATCGCGGCGGCCCTTGTGCCAGGGGCGCACGCGCGGGCGCGTGTGCCGGGAGCTCGATGTTCGCATGCGAGGCGCACGCAATACATTCTGGACTCTACTACAATCTGTCTGTTTTGCTAATTGCCAGGGATTTTGATAGATGGTATTTTCCTACCTCTAGAAATCATCCTCACACAGAGCGTCGCCGAGGGTCAAGTCAGGTGCTGAACTCCCACACCATTTCGTGCTCACGCGAGGTGCCCCAGTGGCCACACCTCGCCAGTCTCCTCATATTGGTGCTGTCCCCGGCGCACGGCTGCCCGGACGCGGAGGCGTAGGAAATGGGCGGCTCGCTCGCGATTGCGTCTGTCACGGCGATCCTCAAGCACCAGATCGAGAACGGGCTGGTTGAGCAGGACGTGTCCGCCGCAGTCAGCGGCGAGATCATCGTCACCGTGCAGGCGCCCGACAAGATCAAGCTCGGCGATGACGAGGAACGGCCGCAGATCAACCTGTTTCTCTACCAGGTAATGCCGAACACCGGCCTGCGGGCCAGCGATGCCGAGCGCCAGCGCGGGCAGCTACTCTCGCTGGATCTGTACTACCTGCTGACCGCCTACGGCCCGGGGGATTACCAGATGGAGATGCTCCTCGGCTCGGCGATGCAGGTGCTGCAGCGGCTCGCCACGCTCGAGCGCACGAAGGTCCAGTCCGTGCTCGCCGCCCTCTCGCGCACCGGCGGCGGGCGCATCCCATCGCCCCAGGCCGCGGCGCTGGCCGCCTCGGCGCTCGCGACTCAGCTGGAGCGGATCGTGGTCGTGCCACAGTTCCTCAAGCTCGATGAGATGTCGAAGCTGTGGGGCATGTTCGAGACCAGGTACCGCCCCTCGGTGGTCTACAAAGTCTCGGTCGTTGTCGTGGAGTGAGCGGGCTGTCCGCTCACGTATAGCTCGAAGGGAGAACTGTCCATGGGTGGGAAAGAAAAAGAAGCCGGCGATGACGCCGCGCCGTCCGCCGCGCCGTCCGCCGCACCGTCCGCCGCTGCGCCGTCCGCGCCGTCCGCAGTGCCAGGCACGCCCGTCCCCCCCGGGCCGAAGAAAGGAGCAGCGTAGGCTGTATCGGTGCGGCAAGACGGCCTGGGTGCGAGAGGGCGCCCAGGCCGTCGGTCGAGGAAGAGCGGCTGAGGATCCCTCGCGGATTTCAGCCGCCCTCACCTCTGCACGTGTACCGGCGTCAGCCGCGCCTGTGCCCATAGCCCGCCGTCCCGCGAAAACGACCCGAACCACCGCTAGGTCTTGCGTAGCGCGGCGCATATGCCCCCTGCTCCACAGCCGCCAGGCCCCAGCCGCCTCGCTGAACGAACGTCGAAGCGGTATCTCAGAGTACATCAGTGACTATCATCATCGCCGACAACGAGGATTGGCAGGCCACGAGCGGGCGCCACTTCACTGCTTCGATCGCCGCAGTCCGAACCGCGCTCCAGCGCTGCGCCGCGCGCCTGAGCCGCACCACCGATGCAGGGGACACAGAGCCGGGCTCCACGCCCGCAGACGACCTGGAGACGCTCGCGCGCTCGCTGCCCAGGCCGCCCGTGCTCGAGCGCATCTGCTGCCAGTTCAGCCTGACCGACTTCGAGCGCCACGTGCTCGTGCTCTGCGCCGGCATGGAGACGGAGGCTGACTTCCCACAGCTCTGCGCCCTGATCAACGGCGGCCAGGACCACAGCTGGCCTACGTTCTCGCTCGCCTTCGCCGCATTCCCCGATGTCGCCTACTGGTCCGCCGCGACGAACGAGGCCCCCCTTCGCCGCTGGCGCCTCATCCAGGTCGACAACACCTTACCAACCCGTGGGCAGCTGCGAGTCGCCGAGCGCGTCCTGCATGAGCTGCAGGGCTGTAGCCTGCTTGACGCGCAGCTCGCGCGCCTGGTCTCGGCGGTGCCGGGGCCGCCGGTGCTGCCCGAGTCGCACGCGGAGCTCGCCGGCCAGATCGCGGCCGTGTGGGGTGACCAGGCCGGCAGCCCGCTCCAGCTGCTCCAGCTCTGCGGCGATGACCCCACCGCGGTGCGCGCCGTGGCGGCGGCTGCGGCGGCTCGGCGCCACCTGCGGCTGCACGCGCTCTCGACCAGCGCCCTGCCTACCGACCCGGAGGCGCTGGAGCATGTCATCCGGCTCTGGGAGCGCGAGGCGATGCTCGCGCCGGTCACGCTGCTGCTGGAGTGGGAGGAGAAGGCCGACGCCGCGCATGTCGCCGCGGCCACCCGCTTCGTCGAGGAGCTCGGCGTGCCGCTGCTCATCGCCGCGCGGGAGCGCCTGCGCGCCATCCACAAGCAGCACCTGACCTTCGACGTGCGCCGGCCCGCGCCGCGCGAGCAGTTCGCGATCTGGCGCGAGGCGCTCGGCTCATCCTACGAGCTCCTCGAGCCGCACGTCGACCGCGTCGTGGCGCAGTTCGACCTCAGCGCGCAGGCGATAGCCGCCAGCGCGGCGGTTGTCGCCACGCGCAGTCCCGACGCCACCCCCGCCGAGCTCGCGCGGGCGCTCTGGGACGCCTGCCGCAGCCAGGCCCGGCCGCAGCTCAGCGGCCTCGCGCGCCCGATCGACGCCATGGCGGGCTGGGAGGACCTGGTGTTGCCCGAGGCGCAGCAGGAAGTGCTGCGCGACATCACCGCCCACGTCCACCAGCGCGCGAAGGTGTACTGGTCCTGGGGCCTCGGCTCCAAGAGCAACCGCGGCCTGGGCGTCACCGCCCTGTTCGCCGGCCCGAGCGGCACCGGCAAGACTATGGCGGCCGAGGTGCTGGCGCGCGAGCTGCGCGTGGACCTGTACCGCGTCGACATCAGCCAGGTGGCCAGCAAGTACATCGGCGAGACCGAGAAGAACCTGAACCAGATCTTCACCGCCGCCGAGGCCGGCGGCGCCATCCTGCTCTTCGACGAGGCCGACGCGCTGTTCGCCAAGCGCGGCGAGGTCAAGGACAGCAACGACCGCTACGCCAACATGGAGGTCAGCTACCTGCTACAGCGCATGGAGGCCTACCCCGGCCTGGCGATCCTGACCACCAACCTCAAGCACACCGTCGACCACGCCTTCCTGCGGCGCATCCGCTTCGTGGTGCAGTTCCCGTTCCCCGACACGGCGCAGCGCGAGCAGATCTGGCGTCGCTCGTTCCCGCAGGGCACGCCCACCGAGCCGCTCCGGTACGAGCGCCTGGGGCGCCTCAACGTCGCGGGCGGCAACATCCGCAACATCGCGCTGAACGCGGCGTTCATCGCCGCCGAGGAGGGTGCGCCCGTTGCGATGCGGCACATCCTCCGCGCGGCCCAGTCGGAGTATTCGAAGCTCGAGAAGACCCTGACCGATGCCGAAGTGGCCGGCTGGATCGACGGTAGCACGGAACACACAAGAGACGTCCGGGAATAACGATGTACACCCTAGCAACCTATACACCCGCAGCTGGAACACTCCTCGTCCAGCTGCAGGACGCGCTCCGCGCCCTGATCTACGCGCAGGGCCACATCCAGCCGAGCGAGGTCGATGTCCGCTTCGAGAGGCCGGTCGAGGAGTGGGCCGAGTCGCTAACGCGCCCGACAATCAGCATCTACCTGCACGACATGCGCGAGAACCTCGAGCTGCGCATGAACGGCTCGGTCACCCCGCCGGTGCGTGAGGGTGGGCGCAGCATGGTGCGCTCCCCTCTGCGGCGCTTCGAGCTGTACTTCCTCATCAGCGCGCTGACCACGAACGTCGCGGACGAGCACGCCCTGCTGTGGCGCACGCTGAACACACTGGTGCGACACACCGAGCTGCCGGTCTCCGTGCTCAGCGATGACCTGCGCGCGCTCGACGGCCCGCTGCACCTGCGGGTGGGCCGGATGATCGATGGGCCGCCCCCGATGCAGATCTGGTCGGCGCTCAGGGCGCCGATGCGCCCGTCCATTATGGCCGCGGTGGTCATGCCGCTGGAGCGCGACGAGATATTTGAGGTGCCGCTGGTGCTCTCGCGGCGCGTGGAGACAACCCGCCCCGCGCCCGAGCGCGAGGCGGCAGGGCTCGGGCTCGCGCCGCCGCGCAGCAACGTCCTCGTCAGCGCGGCGGTCGACGTCGGGGTGCGGCTGCGTACGCCGGCGGGCGCGCCGCTGGCCGGCGCTCAGGTGCTGATCGCCGGCCGCGCTGAGGCGCTCACGGCCGACGCGGAGGGGCAGTTCGTCATCGACCACGCCCGCGACGGCACCTACAGCCTGATGGTCACCCCCGCGGGGGGGGCGGCGCAGCTGGTGACCCTCTCTGTTCCGTCGGCATCCTACGATCTTGTCGTCGACTGCCCGTGAGCGCCAACTCTGGTGCTGCGCGCTGGGTCGCTGGCGTCGCACGAGGCGCTCTGGTCGTCACGGAAGTCGGCGGGGATGGGCAGAAAGGTCGCAGGAAGGCGGGGGCGCTCGCCGGTCGGGCTCGAGACGAGCAGCGCGCCGGACGAGCGAGGAGCGGTATGTCTCCGGGCCACCACCTGGATACCTCCAGGGCGTGTCGTGCTATGATAGTGGCTGTGCCGGAGATGCAGCAGCATCTTGCGCGCTCAGCTCCGTCACTGCAACGAGCCAGAAGCACTGTGGGAGGCGAATGATGGCAGAGCCGCACATCATCGGGATCGAGGTCCACGCCTATACCTACACGTTGGAGGAGCTCGGCAGAGACTACAACGGCTTTAACCTCGTCTACGTGCCGGGCAGCAGCGTGACGCAGACAGGTTACGTCATCCGCATCCTCACCGATGTTGGCCTGGTTGGCGAGTACGCCGGCGGCAGCGCGGCCGACTACGCCATCCTGCCGTCCTTCGCCCACTACCTGATCGGAAAGCACGCTCTCGAGCGCGAGCGGATCTACGCCGACGTGAAGCGGGCGCTGCGCCAGGTGGCGCGGATCGGGCTGGCCCCGGTGGACGTTGCGCTTTGGGACCTGGCCGGAAAGTATCACCAGACGCCCGTCTACCGGCTGCTCGGCGGCTACAAAGAGCGCCTCCCGTGCTATGCCAGCACCTACCACGGCGACACGAACGGCGGCCTCGACAGCCCGGAGGCCTACGCCGACTTCGCGCTGCAGTGCCGCGAGATGGGCTACCCGGCCTTCAAGATCCACGGCTGGGGCCAGGCGCCGATCGCCCAGGAGGTGGCCACGGTGCGCGCTGTGCGCGAGCGCGTCGGGCCGGCGATGGACCTGATGCTCGACCCGGCCTGTGAGTACATCACTTTCGGCGACGCGATCAAGGTGGGCTGGGCCTGCGACGAGGCGCGATTCTTCTGGTACGAAGACCCGTACCGCGACGGCGGCATCTCGCAGTTCGCCCACCGCAAGCTGCGCCAACTGATCAAAACGCCGCTCCTGATGACCGAGCACGTCCGTACGCTGGAGCCACACGTCGACTTTGCCATCGCCGAGGCCACCGACTACCTGCGCGGTGACATCGGCTACGACGGCATCACAGGCGTGATGAAGTTGGCCCACGCCGCCGAGGGTCTCGGGCTTGACATCGAGTTCCACGGCCCGGGGCCCGCCCAGCGACAGTGTATGGCCGCGGTGCGCAACACCAACTACTATGAGATGGGCCTTGTCCACCCCAAGGCGCCGGCCAGCCACGACCCCCGGCTCTACCAGGGCGACTACCAGGACACGCTCGACGCCATCGACCGGGACGGCTGCGTCCCGGTGCCGCAGGGCCACGGCTTGGGCGTCGAGATCGACTGGGACTGGGTCGCGCGAAACCGCACGGCGCTCGTGACGTATCCGTAGCGCGGCTGGGAACCAGCGGTTAGGAACAGTATCCCCTATAACCTGGACGGCGTGCCCATCGGGCAGGCCAAGTTCACTCGCGACGCTGAGCTGCAGTTCTGGATCGACGACGCGCCGGTGATGGCCCTGAGCCACGCCGGGGAGCGCATCGCGCTCACGCTGACCGCGCGCATGGTGCTCATCGCGGCCGCCGACTACTGGCAGCTGCTCAAGGGCGAGGCGCCGCTCAACACACACTGACCACGCCGCACCGGAGGACCTGGAGACCCTGTCCGCGCTCGTGGGGCGCGTCAGCGGGCTGAGGAGACACCGATCTGCCGCCGCAGCCCTGCGCTGAGCGGCTGACACCTGAGATTCTCCAGATTCCGGCGCTGGACACGCGCGTCACACACACGAGCGTCAAACCCCGAGCACCCGATGTCTGCCTGTGCCTTTCCTACACGGAATCAGTTGAACCTCTGACATGTTGTCAGAGGTTGCCCGAGGGAAGCGATGAGCGACTCAAACAAGCTGATGATCTTCTTCCAGGGGACGACGCTCCGCCGCGTCTGGTACATGGACACGTGGTACTACAGCGTTGTCGACGTCCTGCGCGTTCTCACGGCCTCGAAGAACCCACAGGCGTACTGGGCAAAGCTGAAGCAGCGCATGCGGGAGGAGGGCGGCGAAGCGACTATTGCTGAGCTGGTCCAGCTCAAGCTCCCCGGGGCCGACAACCGCCTCCGCCTCACCGACACCGCCAACCGCCCGACCCTGCTCCGCATCGTGCAGTCCGTGCCCTCGCCGAACGCCGAGCCGCTCCGCCAGTGGCTCGCGCAGGTGGGCGAAGAGCGGATCGATGAGATCGAGCACCCGGAGCGCGCGGTCGAGCGCATCCGGGCGATGTACCGCGCGAAGGGCTACGACGACGCCTGGATCGAGCAGCGCCTGCGCACGGACATGACTCGCAACGAGCTGACCGACGAGTGGCAGCAGCGAGGCGCGAAGGAGGGGCGCGAGTACGCGATCCTGACCAACGAGATCAACAAGGGCACGTTTGAGCTGACGGTCGCCGCCTACAAGAGCTACAAAGACCTGCCTGCGCGCGCGAACCTCCGCGATCACATGACCGTGCTGGAGCTCGCGCTGCTGTCGCTCGGCGAGGCGACGGCCGTGACGCTCCACCGCGACCGCGACAGCCATGGGCTTCCTGCGCTCCAGGTCGACGCCCGCGACGCCGGCGCGGCGGCCGGGGAGGCGCGCAAGATTGTTGAAGCCCGAACCGGGAGGCCCGTCGTCAGCAAGGAAAACTTCCTCCCCGCGCCGAAGAAGGCGGAAGAGATCTCCCCGGCCGCGCCGGAGCCCCCCCCTCCAGGAGAGCAGCTGTCGCTGTTTGACGTGCCCGACGAGCCGAAACCGTAGCGGCCATGATTCCTTTTGGCGGAAGCTGCGGGGCTTCTCATGTTTCAGGTTCGGATCGCCACGCCGCCCCGCGCTTCCCAGCGCCAAAAACGCCGTCTCGTGTCACACTTGCTCGTGCGGGAGACTGTTCCCGTGGCGCGAAGGCGCAAGTCCGACGTCAGGCCGGCGGACCCGGCCGCCACAGAACCGCCGTCATCGCTCCCCCTGCTGTCCGCTGGCCGATGCGTATCATCTTCTTCGCCCACGCAGCAGCCGCTGCAGCGCCCAGGCCCCCACCCCGATCGCCACCAGCGCCCCGACCTCCGCCAGCCGGTAGAGCGGCACCGTCGTCGGCGCCGGTGGACGCTCGCCCCGCGGTCCCTCGGTCCGCCGGATGCGCCACAGCGTGCCGGTGCCTTTCGGCATCCGCAGCCCGCCGCGCTCAGGCGCGATGTGGATCTCGCCGAAGTCCACCACGTACAGCGCCCCGTCCGGCCCGAACTGGCAGTGCGACGGCCGCTCCAGCCCCGCGTGCGGCAGCTGCGAGGCCGGCCCCGCGATCCGGTTCACCGCGAAGTCGACGATCTCTCGCCGGTCCATGTCGATCCGCACGACCTTGAAGCCCACCGGCCCGGCCGGCCGCACGCTCGTCACCGGCGTGATGTCGCCGAACAGCGCCACGAACGCGTCCCCCAGGAAGCCAAACGCCGCGTCACGGCAGAAATCGACTCCGTTGGCTGCGGCGTGCGACTCAAAGGACACGAGCGGCTTCGGGGGGTTCGGGTCGGGGTGTTCGGCCAGCACCGGCTCGCGCCCCTGCCCCCCCTCGCCCCAGCGCGGGTCGTCGAGGCGGACGCCGGAGGCGAAGTCGGGCCAGCCGTACCACGCGCCCTTCCGGATCTCGTAGAAGTCATCCGGGTCGCCCACGATGTAGCGCTTGCCCCGGTCGTCCATCCCGTGCTCGGTGGCGAACAGCCGGCCGTCCGGGTGGAAAGCGACGCCGTACGGGTTACGCAGCCCCCACGCCACCACTTCCAGGCCGCTGCCGTCCAGGTTGCAGCGCAGCACCGAGCCGGTGCACTTGACGCCGCCGCGGATCACCTGCCCGGGGCGCGTCTCGGTGCCGAACGGCACGTAGGCGCCCGTCCGCACCGTCTGCGTGACGTCGCTCAGGACGTTCTTGTACTCGTAGTTCCGTCCCGCGAGCGTGATGTCCTGGGCCGGGACATCGCAGAAGGCCGGGAACTTCGCCAGCCACTCGTAGGCGAAGTTGTCGGCGCCCACCACCCCAGTGTTGGTGGCGCTGCCGACGCCGAAGTACAGCTTGCCGTCCGGCCCCACTGCCGGGTGGTTCGCCTGGTGGTCGCCGCGGCCGGGGAGATCCGTCACGATCGGCTCAGGCGCCTCCCCCGGCCGCAGGCGGAAGAGCGTGTCGGTGTTCATGACGTAGAGCGCGCCGTCGTGCCAGCACGCGCCGGTGAGCGCGCCGGTCTTGGTCCACTGCTCCTCCGGCAGCACGAACACGAGCTCACAGCTGCCCGTGGTCACATCGACCTTAAGGATGCGCGGCACAGAGTCAATCTTGTGGCCGGACTCGCTCACGTAACAGTTGCCCTGGTCGTCGAAGCAGCAGTGCACCGGCGCGTGGAAGCCGGTGGCGACGACTTCCGCGACGTAGCCCTCCGGGAGCAGGATGTCATCCGGGTTGTGGCGGCGGGCCTCCTCCCGAACTACCTTGATCTGCTTGAGGTAGGGCAGTACCGGCTTGTACAGGTACGCCAGCCAGCTCGGCAGGTCAATGTCCCGCTTGGGGGAGCGGGCTGGCTCCGCGACAGTGGTCTCGGGATCATGCTGGGTCTGCATCGCTCGTCCTTTCATTTGCTACCGCGGGGGAAACGCGGCCGCGGGGCTGGTCCGGGGGGAGCGCCCGGGGCATCGCGATCCCACGCAGCGCGAGGGCACTCGCGGCACAGGCCAGCCCCGCAACCATAAAAAGCGCGGTGTAGCCCGTCTCGGGCGAGCTCGCGTTGCCCCAGTCCACCACCGGGCCGAGCAGCCCGGCCGCCGCCGCCGCCCCGGCCGTGCCGATGTTCGCGAGGCCGAAGAAGCGCGCCCCCTCGCCCTCTGGCGTCACGTCGGCGGTGAGCGCCCAGTTCGCGCTGGCGAAGGCCGCCGAGCCGAGCGCCATCAGGCTCCCGAACACGAAGATGAGCGCGGCGCTGCTCGCAAGCGCCAGCAGCAGGATGCCCGCCGTGCTGAGCAGCACGCCCAGGAGCATCAGCGGCATCCGCCCGAACCGGTCGGCTGCCCAACCCGCCGCCAGTCCGCCAAGCGCGGTCAGGAGCGCGAGCCCGGCGAGCAGCCCGCCCGCGGTCTCGGCGGCGCTCTCCGGGTCGAGGCGCAGGCGGTCGGCGACGAAGTACAGCAGGAAGCGACCGACCGCATAGGTGCCGAGCAGGAACAGGAAGCGCGCCGCCACGAGCTGGACGAACGTCCGGTGCTGGCGGACGTCGATGCGGAAGGCATCGGCCAGCGTCACCCGGGCCGGTGCGGCCTGCGCCGGCCCACGCGGCTCGCGCACGAGCGTGAGTGTCAGCACGGCTGTCACCACCAGCACCCCCGCCACGGCCAGGAGCGCGGGGCCGGCGCTCTGCTCCTGCAGGAGCGCGCCGAGCACCGCGAAGCCAAGGATCGCCCCCGCGAGGTCCATGAAGCCCTTGAGGCCGGCGGCCGTGCCGCGCTGGTGGGGCGGCACGAGGTCGGGGATGAACCCCTGCTGCGCCGCCTGGGCGACGCTCGCCGCGCCCTGGACCAGCAGGTAGCCGACGAAGATGAGCGCGAGGCCGCGGGCAGCGCCGAAGATACCGAGCGCCGCCAGAGTCAGCAGCAGACCCAGCGCGATCATCCCGCGCCGTCCCCAGCGCGGGCGCAGGCGGTCGCTCAGTGCGCCGGCCACGGGCTGCACCAGCATCCCGAGCAGCAGGCCGGCGAAGGTCATCAGGCCAAGCGTGGTGGCCCGAGTCGCCTCGTCGGCCGTGCCGAGGAGGTAGGACGGCAGCACGAGAGTGTTCAAACCATCGAACAGCATGCTCAGCGCCAGCCAGAACACGCTGATGCCGAACAGCAGGCGCGCCTTGTTCATCAGACTCCTCCCAGGAAACCTCCCTGTACGTCGTGGGTAAGCAGCAGGTAAGGGAGACGGGCAGCATAAATCGTGCCGCCGTAGGCGTTCGCGCAACTACGTGTAGAGCCGCTCAGCGACGGCAACCCTCTTGCTCGCGTAGGTACGCATCGAGACAGACCAGCGGACACGAGGCGTAGCGGCGTACCATAGGCGCGGGGCTTTCTGACGCCCTTTCTGTAAAATCCGAACTTATGCAGAGCTGTCCGCGTATGTGGACTGCTTGTTGTGGTACTGTATCGTCAAGCTCTCAAGACAGGCTCCTACTGGCAGGGACCCTCGTTTCTGCCGTGCTGATACCTGGCCGCTTGCAGAAACTGGCGAGAATCGAGGCGAGCGCGAGGCGGTGCTGAATATCGGGCAGACTCATGCCCACCTGAGCCTGTTTGACAGCCCAGGCGAGGGTCTTCGCAAGGGTTGCACGAGCAACGGCGCAACAGGACTCGCCGATGGATATCAGGCGTGTATGAGCCCAGCCGAGGGCGCGGTCGTGCTTCACCTGGCGCATCAAGGCGGTGTACATCAACATGACGAGGTGCATGTGCCTTGTCTGGCCCAATCCGTCACGCAGTTGACAGTCGCCCATGCCCAGA
>JBDLTZ010000252.1:0-14558 GCA_039805565.1 Chloroflexota bacterium
TCCTCTCTGGGCTGGGCGAGAATCAGAACGGGCCGTGGGGGTTTGACACCGCCCACGACCCGCGCATCGCTCAGTTGGGAGAGGACTCACACCTGCGACACACTGCCCGTGGGCATGATCATCCGCATCGACATCCCGCACAGACGGGGGCGGCGGATCATCATGTGTCGCATCATCACCATCGTGACCGGTTCCTCTTACGAATATCGTGCTCCTATGCTACCACGCGAGCGAGCCTGAGTCAACCCGCCAAAAGTCTGATCAGCGCTGGTCGTCAAGCGCACGCTGGGCCTCGCGGGCTGCGTCGCGCAAGGCGGCGGCCACGTTGAGGTCCGGCTCGCGGATGGCGCGCTCGAGCACTCCACGCAGCAGCGGGTCTGCGGTGGAGCCCCAGAAGGGCGTGGCGACGTAGGCGCGCGGCGCGAGGTGCTCGAGCTCACCGAGCCAGACGCCCTCGATCGGGTCATCTACCTGGCCCGACTCCTCAGCGACGGACGTCACGGTGGGGAGACCCCAGTCCTTCCAGACCTGCGCGCCCTCGGCGCCGACGTAGAAGCGCAGGAAGCGCCAGGCGGCGTCGGGGTTGCGGCTCTGCGACGAGATGCCGAAGCCGCCCCAGAAGAGGACGCTGGCGCGCTCGCGGCCGGCGGGCATGCCGACCACGCCGAGCTCCACGCCGGGGTTCTGGCGCAGGCCGCCCTGGGGCCAGCGTCCGAAGACGCGCATGGCAGCCCGCCCCTCCTCGAACTCGGTATTGCCACCGCCGAAGGCCGCTATATCGACCGGAGGCGGGGCGACCCGGTGCCGCCCATAGAGGTCTCGGTAGAACGTGACAGCCTCCTGCGTCTCGGCCGAGTCCAGCGCGCCGACGAAGCTCGAGCCGTCGTCGCTGATCAGCCGGCCGCCCGCCGCCGCCACCCAGGCCTCGAAGCCGCTGGTCCAGGGCCCAGGGAGCTGCACGCCCCACACATCCGGAGCGGCGTCGCCGTCGATGTCGCGGGTGAGGGCCTGCGCCGTGCGGAGAAAGTCGTCCCAGGTCCAGCCCTCCTTGGGGTAGGGCACGCCGTACTCGTCAAACAGCTTCTTGTTGTAGTAGACCGCGAGCGGCGAGAAGTCCTTGGGCAGGAGGTACTGGCGGCCCTGCCACTGGCCGGGCTGGAAGACGCCCGGCAGGTAGATGCTCGGGTCAAGCGGGTACTCATCGCCGTGGATGAAGTCGTCGAGCGGGAACAGGGCGCCGCGCTGGACGAACATCGGCACGGCGTCATCGCCGATCTGGAGGATGTCGGGCGGATTGCCGGCCTCGATCTGGTTGACGATCCGGCCGTAGTAGTCGCCGCTGCCCACCGGCTCGAGCTGCACCTGGATGTCGGGGTTCTGCTTCTCGAACTGCTCGATGATGCGCTGGTGCGGCGTGAGACCGTCGCCGCTGTCGCCGGTGCCAACCCGCAGCACGACCTTGACCCCCTCGCGGGTGGGGGCGGGCGAGGGGGTAGCGACGACCTCACGCTCGACCACCACCGTGGCCGGGACGACCACCGTCTGAACGATGGTCTGGGGCAACTGCTGGCCGGAGCAGGCAGCGAGGAGCGACAGGATGAGCAGGGGCAGCAGCCTGTGTGACTTCGTGGCCATTGGGCGAGTCTCACTTTCAGGCTGGGGAGTACGTTATGTCAGAACAGTATACCATCCGTATAGAGCTGTCACAAAACCTGACGCTGCGGTGTATAGTGATCGGGAAGCGAACACGGAGCTGACCGATGGTTGACGCCGCGGGGCGCGAGATCGAGGCGACTGACAGCGACGCGCGGCTGCTGGAGCGGCTGCGGCGCGGCGATGAGGCCGCGTTCGAGCAGCTGTTCGAGCGGCACTACGCCACGGTGTACCGCGCACTGTTCGGCCTGCTCGGCAGCCGCGAGGCGTCCGAGGACCTGGCGCAGGAGACGTTTCTGGCGCTGCTCAGCAGCCCGCCGCGCCGCGACGCGGGGGCCTCGCTGGCGGCCTGGCTTTGCCGGGTGGCGCTGAACCGGGCCTACAACGCCCTCCGGAGCGAGCGGCGCGAGCATGCGCGGGCCGAGCGGCTGGCGGAGCCGGCACAGGCCGATGGC
The DNA here is from genome assembly GCA_039805565.1 of Chloroflexota bacterium. Lineage (GTDB taxonomy): Bacteria > Chloroflexota > Chloroflexia > Chloroflexales > Roseiflexaceae > CALJIC01. The sequence goes on from JBDLTZ010000252.1 coordinate 2,109, forward strand.
CCTGAGGAGCACGCGGCGCGCGCGGAGGACCAGGCGCGCGTGCGGGCGGCGCTGGCGCGACTGCCGGAGCGGCAGGCGCGGCTGCTGCTGCTGCGGCACGCCGGGCTCTCCTACGCCGAGGTGGCCCAAGCGCTCGAGGTGGCCCCGGGCTCGGTGGGGACGCTGCTGGCGCGCGCCGAGCGGGCGTTCGTGGCGATATACGCCCAATATGACAGCGGAGCGGAGGAGCAGCATGACGAGCTGTCCTGACGAGGGAGCCCTGCGCGCTTACCTGGACGGCGAGTTGCCGGCGCAGGTACGCGACACGGTCCGGGCGCATATCGGAGCCTGCGCGGCCTGCGCCGGCCACCTCGATGCGCTGCGGGAGGCAACGGCGCGGACGGCGGCACTGCTCGCTGCGCCCGCCCCGGACACACAAGCGGCACTTACGCGCGCGCGGGCCAGCATGAGGCCGCGCGCCTCAGCTACAATACCCCACAGGAGAACCCCGATGACCTCTACCAGACGATGGACCCGACCACTAGCCGCGGTGAGCGCCGTGGTGATCGCGATCGCCCTCCTGGCGCTGCCGCCGGTGCAGGCCGCGGCCGACCAGCTGCTGAAGATCTTCCGCGTGCAGGAAGTGGTGTTCGTGCCGGTGAGCCAGGAGCGGATGCAGCAGCTCGAGCAGCTGAACTTCGACGAGTCGACGCTGTTCGTGACCGAGCCTGAGCGGGTGAACACCCCGGCCGAGCCGCGTACAGTGGCGAGCGCGCAGGAGGCCGAGGGCCTGGTGGGCTACCCCGTGGCGCAGCTCGCGCCGGAGGGTGGCGTGCCGAGCGAGATCGTGGTCCACGACCGCGGCGTCTACCAGTTCCAGGTGAATGTCGCGGCCGCACGGGAGCTCCTCCAGCTCGCGGGGGTCACCAACGTGCAACTTCCCGACGCACTGGGCGAGGCGCCGATCACCGCAGATATGGCGCCGACGGTGATCACCAGGTACCAGGGCCAGGGCTACACTGTGACGCTCGCACAGGGGCGCAGCCCACAGGTCACGGTGCCGGAGGGCGTGGAGCTGTCCCAGCTCGGCAGCGCGATGCTCCAGCTGCTCGGGACGTCCCCGGACCAGGCGCAGACGCTCAGCCAGCAGATCGACTGGAGCACGACCTTCGTCTTCCCGTTCCCGGCCGACATGAGCGGCGTGCGGCCGGTGGAGGTGCGCGGCACGAAGGGTCTGCTGGTGAGCGGCCGGAGCGAGGGCGAGCGCAACCCGCACCTGTACTGGCAGGACGGCGACCGCTTCTACGTGCTCGAGGCCAGCGGCGACATCCGCGAAGCGGACTTCCTGGCGCTGGCCGAGTCGGTGCGGTAGGCCCAGGGCGTGAGGCGTGAGTCTTGAGTCTTGAGACCCAGTCAGGACGGCAACACCGCATGAGCGACTACGCGATCGAGACGACCGGCCTCCGCAAGGTCTATGGCGCGAAGGTGGCCGTGGCCGACCTCACCCTGCACGTACCGCGGGGTGAGGTCTTCGGCTTCCTGGGGCCGAATGGGGCCGGCAAGAGCACTTCGGTAAAGATGCTGCTGGGGCTGGTGCGGCCGACCGACGGTAGGGCGCGGGTGCTCGGCCGGCTGCCGGGGGCGCCTATCGCTATGGCCCGGATCGGCTTTCTGCCGGAGCACTTCCGCTTCCACGAGTGGCTGCGGGCCGCCGAGCTGCTGGACCTGCACGGGCAGTTGCTGCGGATGGACCCGGCTACGCGGCGGCGACGTATCCCCGAGGCGCTCGAGCAAGTGGGGCTGGCCGACCAGGCACAGCGCACGCTCGCCGGCTTCTCAAAGGGCATGCTGCAGCGCATCGGGCTCGCGCAGGCGCTGCTGAGCGACCCGGAGCTGGTGTTCCTGGACGAGCCGACCTCGGCGCTCGACCCGTTCGGGCGGCTCCTGGTGCGCGGCGTGATCCGCGAGCTGCGCGCCCGCGGCACGACAGTGTTTCTCAACTCGCACCTGCTCGGCGAGGTCGAGGCGACCTGCGACCGGGTAGCCTTCATCCGCGAGGGGCGCGTGCTACGGACGGCGGCGATGAGCGAGCTGGCGGGCGGGCGGCTGCGGGTGGAGCTGCGGGCAAGCGGCGTGACGCCTGAGCTGCTGGCGTGGCTGCGCGAGGTGACTGGCGGGCAGGTGCAGCCGGCCGAAGGGGAGGCGCGGGCGACCGAGGGCGCGGAGACATATCTGCTCGAGCTGGAGGACGAGGCGGCGCTCCCGGCGCTGGCCGAGCGGGTGGTGGCGAGCGGCGCACGGCTGTTCGCTCTCACGCCGACGCGGCTCTCGCTGGAGCAGCTGTTCCTCGAGGTGATCGGGGCGCGGGACAGCGGGCAGTAGCGTCCCCGACAGCTGAGGCTTATACACAAGCGCGCGGGCATCACGGCAGATGCTCGTGCGTTTTCTGTGTGCGGCCAGTTTCGGAACCAGACTGTCATCGAAGCGCAAGCCTCTTTCGGGTGCCGCTAGGGTATCCTACGGGTGCAGCCGAGCCGAAGCACATCACTCTAGAAAGGCCGCCCGATGCTGCGTACCACCCTTCTTTTCGTCATTGTTCTTACGCTGAGCGCGTGTGACGCTGCCCCGCCCTTGGCGCTGCAGAGTGCCCCCGTAGCCCCCACAGTTCCCGCCCCGACCGCTCAGATCATTGGCGAGACCGAGGCGCCCATCCTACCCACCGGCGTGCCGGCGCCTGCCCCAACCGAAGCACCGCTCGCAGTGGCATCGCCTGAGCAGAAGCTGAGCCCCGCCTACCAGGCCGCGCCGGAGCCAATGCTCGCTGCCACCGCCCAGATCTTGATGGACACCCCCGTGCTCGAGCCGACGCCCGAGCCGGTCACAGTGGAACCGGCGCCCGCGTCGCCCGAGGCTGTGGATGTCATCGACCCGGCCGCCCAGGCGGCCCCTGCCGAGCAGCCGGCGTCGTTCGAGGCCGCGCTCGTCGATGCGCCGGTGGCGCCCGGGCCGCGCGGCGTGGTGCGAATCGTGATCGAGGCGATCGGGCTGGACCGCGTGCCGCAGGAGGTGAGCACCGACGCCAACGGCGTGCCGTTCGTACCGAAGCACGACGTCGCATGGTTCAGGCAGAGCGCCATACCGGGCGAGGGGGAGAACATCGTCCTGTGGGGCCACGCGCTGCGCTTCAGCGACACGCCGGAGGTGCCCGCGCCGTTCGGGCAGCTCAGCAAGCTCGTGCCGGGCGACCGCATCACCCTGTATGACGCGGCGGGCGGCGAGCGTTCCTACCGCATCGCGCAGCAGGTGTGGGCCACGCCGGACCAGGTGCAGTACATCCTGCCGATGGGCCGCGAGCAGGTGACACTCGTCTCGTGCATTGGGGACCGGGTGGTGAGGGAGAACGGCGTGACCATGACTCACCGACTGATCACGATCGCCGAGCCTGAGGCGTAGGCTGGGCGGCAAAGGGCGTGAGCGTAGGCTCAGAGAGCCCTTCTGCGCTCGATACGGCAGCAATCCAGCCGGCGCTTGAGTGGCGCGTCCGCCGCATCCTTTGTCATACTGAGCGCAGCCGAGCATCTTGGAAGACTCTTCGCTGCGCTCAGAGTGACACGTTCCTGCCGGATGAACGCTTTACAGATCGCGCCGCCCGAAGGAGCGCACGGCGAGCATGAGCGCGGCGAGGCCGTAGAGCGCGGCGTAGGCCACCATCGCCTCGCTGGGGACGGATGCAACCGAGAAGGGCGTTGGGAAGCTGTTGGCGAGCGGCGGCTGCATGACGTAGGCCGCCCGCCGCCAGAGGGCCTCGACCGGCAGCAGCAGGCTCGAGACCACGCCCACGCGCACGGCCGCATCGGACTGGAGCAGCGCGCCGATCTGCTCGACCCACGCACCGATGAAGGCCAGGCCGTAGAGCAGAAACAGCGTAACACCGTTGGTGAGCGTGGAGAGGCGCGTGCCGCCGAGCAGCGAGAGCGACACCAGCACCAGCGCCTCAAGGATCAGCAGCCCCACCCCCTGGAGCGCGTTCGGCGGCGTGTAGCCGGTGAGCGCGCGCATCACCAGCAGCACCCCACCGCCAAGCAGCCCCAGGAACAGCGCCAGCATCAGCGCGTAGCCCAGCCACTTCCCGAGCAGCACCTGCCAGCGCCGCACCGGCCGCGTCACGATCGACTGGATCGTATGCGTGGTGATCTCGCCCGACACTGAGTCCACCGACGCGAAGATTGCCAGCATCACCGTGAGGAAGTGCACGACGTACAGCCCGGCCAGCAGCAGGAAGCTGTGCGCTTGGCGGATCGCAAGCTGCGGCGTCCCTTCGCGCACCAGCTCCGCATTGATGAACCGCACCCCGAGCCCGAAGAGCAGCAGGAAGAGCGCGCCGGCCACAAGCGCGGCCAGGGCCATGCGCCGGCGCCGGGCCTCATGGAAGGTGAGCCAAGTGATCGTGGCGATGGTGTGCACGGCTACGTCGCCCCCTCGCGGTAGTAGATCTGCGCGGCCTCAGTGCGGTTCTGCGCGCCGAGCTTCTGGAAGATATTTTGCAGGTGGTATTTGACAGTGCTCTCCTGCACTACTAGCCGCTCGGCGATCTGCGCGTTGGTCATGCCCTCGGAGAGCAGGCGCAGCACGTCGCGCTCGCGCGAGGTGAGGCGGGAGAGGAGCTGCACCTGCTGCGGCTGCGCCCCAGAGGGCTGGCGCACCACGCGCGGGAAGACGATCTGGCCGTGCGCGACGTTGCGGATGGTGGCGACCGTCTGGCGCGGCGGGTCGGTCTTGAGCGCGAAGCCGTCGGCCTGACGCTCCCAGGCGCTCTGAAGCGCGCCGCCGTCGCCGAAGGCCGTGAGGATCACGACGCGCACCGGCAGGCCGAGGCGGCGGATCTCCGCCAGACACGAGAAGCCATCGCGCGTGGGCATGGCGAGGTCCATCACCACCACGTCCGGCGTGACGCGCTGGATGAGCTCCAGCAGCACCTCGCCATCAGTTGCGGTGGCGACCACCTCCATGTCGGGCTCGCGGTCGAGCAGGCCACGCAGGCCCTCCAGCACCAGCTCGTGGTCGTCCGCGAGGACAACGCGGATCGAGCGACTGACATCAGTCATGGGCGGGCACTCTCACGATCACACGGGTGCCGTGGCCGGGGCTGCTGATCACCTGGAGCTGCCCGCCCACGAGATGCGCGCGCTCGCGCATGCCGCGCAGGCCGATGTGCTCCTGGCGCTCGGTGGCCCCCGGCCCCTCCAGGGGGGGCGGGTCGAAGCCGCGCCCGTCGTCGATCACCTCCAGCTCCACGTAGCCGTCGCTGTAGCGCAGCCAGACCTCGTGGTGGCTCACACCGGCGTGGCGGTAGGCGTTGGAGAGCGCCTCCTGCAGCACGCGGTAGAGCGTGATCTTCACCGGCATGCCCACCGGCGGCATTACTCCCTCAAACAGGATGTCCACCTCGTTGCCGGTGAGCGCCTCGTGCTGCATAACGAGGCCGGAGAGCACCGAGGCCAGGCCGCGCTGCTGGAACTCGGCCATGCGGAAGCTGCTGAGGGTGGAGCGGATCTCGCGCAGCGCGCCGTCCATCAGGCCCGAGAGCCGATCCAGCGTGGGGACGAGGTCGCGCCGCAGCCCCTCGTCGGGGCACTCGGCCACGCGCGCCTGGAGCAGCGCCAGATGCGAGGAGATGACGAACAGCTTCTGCACCGGGCCGTCGTGGATGTCCAGGATGATGCGCTGCAACTCCTCCTCGGTGACGGAGAGGATGCGCCTGCCCGCACGCAGCAGCGGACCCCAGGTGAGCTGGTGGTGCTCCTCGACGAGCAGCGCAGCGAGCTCGACGAGGGCCTGCGCCATATCGCGCTCGGCGGCCCCGGGCAGGCTGGCGCCGGCGCTAAAGGCCATGCGGAGCGCGCCGACCTCGTGCGGGCCCTCGCTGATCGGAATCTCCATCCAGCTGGCTGGCGCTGCCGGTGCCGCGGGCGCCTGGTAGCGCGCCACGGCGTGCGGCGGCTGCTGCGGGTCAGTGCGTAGTAGAAGCTCGGCCTCCTCGGCGCCAAGACGGCGGCTCAGCTCGCCGAGCAAGCGCTGGTAGGCGTCTGCGAGCGGGAGGGTCTGGTCCATATCCGCTCCACCCTTGTGTTCAATGTGCGTGGAGCAAGTATAGCACGGCGAGGCGCAGCGACGGCCGGCTCACGCCATCGTGCCCCAGCGCTCACGCGTGACCCGGTGGCGCAGCGGCTCGCCGGCCAGGTAGCGCAGCACCTCATCTACCGTGATGCGGCTCTGGCGCACGCGAGCCTCGCGCGTGACAGCGGCGATGTGCGGCAGCACAGTGCAGTTCTCAAGCGCCAGGAGCGGCGAGCCTGGCGGCAGCGGCTCAGTGGGGTCGGTCACATCGAGCAGGGCGCTGATGCGGCCCGCGCGCAGCTCGGCCAGAAGCGCGTCGTGGTCCACCAGACGGCCGCGGGCGGTGTTGACGAACAGCGCGCCGTCCCGCATGGCGGCGAACTCACGCGCGCCGAGCATGCCGATCGTCTCCGGCGTGACCGGCGCGTGCAGCGTCACGATGTCGCTGCGCCCCAGCAGCTCGTGGAGCGAGACCTGTGCGGCGCCGAGGGCCGCGGCGTCGGCAGGAGAGCAGTAGGGGTCGTAGAGCAGCTTCGTCACGCCGAGCACATCGAGCAGCGCCAGCACGCGCCTGCCGATCGCGCTGGCGCCGATCACCCCCACGGTGCTGCCGCGCACCTCGTGCAGGCCGGCGGGGGAGATCGGCAGATCGCCGCGCCGCAGGCGGTCCACGGCGGCGAAGGCCCCGCGGCGCGCCATGATGATCGCGCCGATGGTAAACTCGGCCACCGCCTCGGCCAGCGACTCGTTGGCGTGCGTCACCAGCAGACCACGCTCGAGCGCCTCGGGCGGGATGAGCTCCTTGACGGTGCCCGCGGTGTGGGCCACCAGCCGCAGCGGGGTCTCTCCCGGCGACCAGGAGCGCAGCGCGCCCAGGGCAGGGACACCCCAGCCCGTGATGAGCACTTCGGCCGACGTGAGCGCGGCGGCCAGGGCAGCTGGTGTGGGAGCACCGGGACCCGCCCAGCGCTCGATGCGGGCCGTGGGCGAGAGGCGGGCGAGCTCGGGCTCCAGCTCCAGCTCCTCCACCAGGGCGGGCGCTAGGGCAATATATACAACTGGCCTCACGGCGTCTCTGCCTCCTTGCGGACTCTCACAGCTCTGGGGGGGGCTAGTATAGCACGCGGCGGCCGCGCGACTGTGCAGTTTGACAGTCAGAGCGTGTAACGGTACCATAACAAACAGAGCCCTCGTGACCCAAGTGTATACTGGCGACGTCGCCCCGCACACCTGTGTGGGGTGTGCGTATTGTGCGAACCGCACGCGCCCAGGAGGGTGGCCGTGACCCAGATCACCATCGACCCCGCCACCATGCCGCCGTTCACGAGCTACCAGCTTGGCGCGGCCTACGACGAGATGTTCGCCGCCCCCGGCGAGCCACGCCAGCACTACCGGCAGCTCTTCCAGCGCCTGCTCGAGCTGCCCCCCGACGAGGTGGAGCGACGCCAGCAGGCCGCCGACCTGCACTTCCTCAACCAAGGCATCACCTTCACCGTGTACGGCCACGATGAGGGCACCGAGAAGATCTTCCCCTACGACCTGCTGCCCCGCATCCTCAGCGCCGCCGACTGGGCCACCGTCGAGCGCGGGCTCACCCAGCGCATCACCGCGCTCAACCTGTTCCTGAAAGATATCTACCATGAGGGGCACATCCTCAACGACGGCGTGGTGCCGCGCGAGCTGGTGTACAGCTGCCGCCACTACCGGCGCGAGATGCGCGGCCTGCGCGTGCCCAAGGACATCTACGTCTCGGTGGTGGGAACCGACCTGGTGCGGTTGGACGACGGGCGGTTCGCCGTGCTGGAGGACAACCTGCGGGTGCCGAGCGGCGTGAGCTACATGCTCGCCAACCGCCAGGTGACGAAGCGCGTCTTTCCGCTGCTCTTCGACCGCTACGACGTGCGGCCGATCGACCACTACGGCCAGGCACTTCTCGCCACGCTGCACGCGCTCGCGCCGCGGCCGGACCCGACGATCGTGCTGCTGACGCCGGGGGTGTACAACTCGGCCTACTTCGAGCACACCTTCCTCGCGCGCCAGATGGGCATCCAGCTGGTGGAAGGGCGCGACCTGCTGGCCCACGACAACGTGATCTACATGCGGACCACCGCCGGCCTGAAGCGGGTGGACGTGATCTACCGGCGCGTGGACGATGACTTCATCGACCCGCTGACCTTCCGCAATGACTCGATGCTGGGGGTGCCGGGGCTGGTGAACGCCTACCGCGCTGGCAACATCGCGCTGGCCAATGCCATCGGCACCGGGGTGGCGGACGACAAGGCGATGTACGCCTACGTGCCGGCGATCGTGCGCTACTATATGGGCGAGGACCCGGTGCTGCCGAACGTCGAGACCTACCTGCTCACCGACGAGTCGCAGCGGCGCTATGTGCTGGAGCGGCTGGACCAGCTGGTGGTCAAGGCGGTGGGCGAGTCGGGCGGGTACGGCATGCTGATCGGCCCGCACAGCACCGCCGCCCAGCGCGAGGAGTTCCGCAAGCGCATCCTGGCCGACCCGCGCGGCTACATCGCGCAGCCGACGCTGGCGCTCTCCAAGGCGCCCTGCTTCATCGAGGGGCAAGTAGAGCCGCGCCACGTGGACCTGCGGCCATACATCCTCTACGGCGACAAGGTGACGATCGTACCCGGCGGTCTCACGCGCGTGGCGCTGACTCGCGGCTCGCTGGTGGTCAACTCCTCTCAGGGCGGCGGGAGCAAGGATACGTGGGTTCTCTTTGAGTGAAGTGAAGCGATGCTGAGCCGAGTTGCCGACAGCCTCTACTGGATGTCTCGCTATTTGGAGCGGGCCGAGCACACTGCCCGCCTGCTGGACGTGAACCTGAACCAGATGCTGGACCAGAGCCCCGCCACAGCCGGGAGGCGCTGGGAGCGGCTGCTGTCCAGCCTGCGTGTGGAGATCGCGCTGGACCGCGGCGGCGACCCGCAGCCACTGATCCAGGCACTGACCTTTGACGCGGGCAGGCTCGAGTCGATCGTGGCCTGCGTGGCGGCGGCGCGCGAGAACGCCCGCCAGGTGCGCGAGCAGATCAGCTCAGAGATGTGGGAGCAGCTCAACCGCCTCTATCTCCAGCTGCGCCGCACGAGCACGGACGAGGTCTGGCGCGGCGAGCCGCACGAGTTCTTCCGCTCGGTGAAGGAGGGCGCGCACCTGTTCCAGGGCATCACCGACGCGACGCTGAGCCACGGCGAGGGGTGGCATTTCATCCAGGTGGGGCGCTACCTCGAGCGCGCCACCGCCACCGCCGCCCTGCTGGACTCGCACTTCAGCGCTGCGGCCGCCGCGCGCGCTCAGGGCTCGGAGCTCGACTCACTCGACTGGGTCGGCCTGCTCAAGTCCTGCACCGCCTTCGAAGCCTACTGCAAAGTCCACACGGCCGACGTCCAGCCCGAGCGGGCGCTGGAGTTCCTGCTGCTCAGCGCCGACTTCCCGCGCTCGGTGCGGTTCAGCGCAAGCCAGGTGCAGCGGGCGCTCCACGCGATCGGCAGCGTCACCGGGGCGCGCGGCGCTACGCGCGTGGACCGGCCGGCGGGCAGGCTGCGGGCTGCGCTGGACTACGGCCAGGCCGACGAGATCATGGACGACATCCGGCCGTACCTGGAGAACATCCAGCGCCAGTGCGCCCTCATCCACACGGCCGTATACCAGGTCTATATCTCGTACCCGGCCGACGTGGCGATCGCATCATAATCGGGAGTGCCAGGGAGGACGAAATCCCCCCCGAGCCCCCCCTATATACAATCAATGTTCTACACCATCAAACACGTCACCCGCTTCCGCTACAGCGCTCCGGTGAGTGAGAGCGTTATGGAAGTGCGCATGCAGCCGCGCGGCGACTCGGGCCAGCGCTGCCGCACCTTCCAGCTCCACACTACGCCGCGCGCCGCGATCTTCAGTCACCGGGACTACCTGGGTAACACGGTGCATCACTTCGACATCCCCGTGCGCCACAGCCACCTTACGGTCACGGCTGAGGCGCTGGTGGAGGTGCAGCCGCCCCCCGAGCTCCCCGCCGCGCTGGCCCCGGCCGACTGGGACGCGCTCGACGCGCAGACCCGCGCGCAGGACCACTGGGACATGCTCATGCCCAGCCACTTCATCCGCCCGAGCCGCGAGCTGCGCGAGCTGGCACAGGAGATCGGGCTGCGCCGCGGCGACGACCCGCTGAGCACTCTGTGGGAGCTGAACATGCTCATCTACCGGCGATTCGACTACGCGCCGGACACGACGCACGTCCACTCGCCGATCGAGGACGCCCTGCGCACCCGCCGCGGTGTCTGCCAGGACTTCGCGCACATTATGATTGCCCTGGTGCGCGAGCTCGGCGTGCCCTGCCGCTACGTCAGCGGCTATCTCTTCCACCGCAGGGAAGACCACGACCGCTCCGAGGAAGACGCCACCCACGCGTGGGTCGAGGCGCTGCTGCCGGGGCTCGGATGGGTTGGATTCGATCCGACGAACAACCTGCTGGCGGGCGAGCGGCATATCCGCACCGCTGTCGGGCGCGACTACGCCGATGTTCCGCCGACGCGCGGCGTGTACAGAGGCAAGGCCACAAGCGAGCTCCAGGTATCGGTGCGGGTGTCGCCGAGCGAGGAGCCGGCGCCGGACGAGGAGGAGCCGACGCCGATGGGGTGGCAGCCGCCCGAGGCGGAGACCTCGGACGGCGTGGACATGCAGCAGCAGCAGCAGCAACAGCAGTAGCACAGCAACACCGCACTGTCACCCTGAGCGAAGCAAAGGGTCGCACAGGCGGCAGTAAGAGTTGCTTCACCCAGCGTAACAAACCACGTTAGGGTACAAAATCGCAGAGGCCACAGAGAGGAGAAGACAGCACTCTCTCTGTGGCCTCTGTGGCTACATAGAACCACAAGAGTAGTTCAGGAGGGGAGGGCCAGAGAGGGCCTGGCCCTCCCTGAAACCCACCCACCAAACCGATTTTGTGTGGAACTCTGTAGATGCCCGACGGGCACGCTAGTGAACGGCGTGCCCGTTGGAGTGCCCGTTGGAATGCCCGTTGGCATGTCCGTTGGCGTAGTAGCGCTGCTGCGGCAGGTGTACACGCAACTGGTCCATGGGGGCGCTGCGCTCGATCAGCTGCAGCACGTTCATCTCCAACAGCTCGAAGTAGGGCCGGTCCGTCTGGTCAAACATCACCAGGACGCGGGCCGACTCGAAGTAGGTGCGCGCCAGGGCATGCATGTGGGCGAGCGTGATGCCGAAGCGTGGCAGGATGCCCCACGACCAGCGGTACTCGCGCTCGATCACCGCCAGAGTCTGGAAGCGCAGGGCCACCTGGAGAAGCCGGTGGAGGCGCCGGGGCGTCTCACGGAAGGCGAGCTGCTGGAACATCTCGGCATCGGGCCGGGGTAGGTCCAACATCAGGGTGGGGTACTGCTCAGCGAAGCGTGCGGCCGCGTGGTCGCAGATCCGTTCGCTGCGCTCATCGAGCGCGAGAGCGACCGCTTGGCCGCGTGAGGCCAGCCAGGACTGGAAGCCGTACATCACCTTACTCCTTTACGCGCTAGAAGCGCGCGCGGCCCCGGGCGAGATATCTGCCGCCGGGGCCGCTGTTCATTTCTACTAGCCGCCGATCGAGAGCTCGCCGTGGCTTGCCATGCGCGGGGACATCCCGGCGTGCGCGTACCAGCGGTCGGGGTCGAGGTCATCGCGGAGCGCGTCGGCGCGGGCCACAGCCTCGCGCAGGTCCAGCCCAAGAAACAGGCCGGGGACGTGGTGGCGCAGCTCTGGGTTGCGCTCAAACACGCGGCCTGAATACGCCAGGGCAATGCGCTGGGAGCGTAGCGAGTCCACGATGGTCGCCAGCTCAAGCAGGCCGGCGGCGTGCTCGGTCATCGTGGCCGAGAGCACCACCAGAGCCGGCCGGAGCGGCGTGAGGAACTCCGCCAAGCCCTCGGGCGAGAGGCTCTGCCCCACGTACACCAGCTCCCAGCCGCGCTGCTCCATGAGGAGCGCAAACATCAGCAGACCGAGCTCGTGCAGCTCACCAGGGGCGCAGGCGCACACCAGACGCGGGCCGTTCGAGAAGGGCGCGTGAAGCTGGGTGAGCGCCAGCAGGCGCTGGCGGATGAAGTTCGCGACCACGTGCTCCTGGGCGACGCAGACCTCGCCGCTCACCCAGCGCATGCCCACGTCGGTCAGGCTGGGGTAGAACAGCTCGAGCACCAGGTCCTCGATCGGGAAGAGCGTGGCCGCCGTGTTTACCAGCAGGTGCGCCTGACGCAGGTTCACCGTCAGGAGCGCCTCAGTGAGCCGGGCGCGCAGGTCAGTCCAGCCTGGCTCCCTGGTGGAGTGGGATGCCTGCTCGTGCGCCTG
>JBDLTZ010000253.1:0-5802 GCA_039805565.1 Chloroflexota bacterium
AAAGCCGCAGGTTGGGTGTCGGCGGGACCACCGATGCTCCACCAGATGTGGGGATGCCTTTGTTGATCAACCCGGCGATACGGTAGTACCCAAGCCCTTCAGCCCGTCGCTCAAGGATCCAGCAGAGTGCGGGGTAGGTCTCGGGGTCGGGCTTGAACCACCCCTCGCCGTCGGGTTCGAGCCCGTACGGGATGATCCCGCCGCGCCACTTGCCCTTCTTGGCGCGGTAGAGGTGGCGCTTGTAGGTGCGCTGGCTGGTCTCGTCACTTTCAAGCTCGGCGACGATGCCACGGATTCCACGGTTGAACTTGCGGTACTGCGGAGCCTGCTGCTCCGGCTCTCCGCTGTAGACAACCTTGATACCGAGCGCCTGTAATTCGTCCTCAAACTGGCGGCGCTCAGTGTCGTTGCGGTGGCCACGGTCGACGCTCTCGACGCGCACGCGGTCAAACTCACGGCGCCGAGCAGCTGCGAGGAGCTTCTGATACTCGCGCCGCTTGGCCGCACTGGTGCCGCTCCTGGCTTGGTCGATGTACTCGCCCACCACCGTCTCGCCAGCGTGTTTCGCATCCGTGCGGAGGCGCGCGAGCTGATCCGGAATGCTGAAGCCACGCTGGAGCTGATCGAGGCTTGAGCAGCGGATATACAGCGCGGTGCGTCTCATGAGGTTCTCCCGGCGCGGAGTCGCGCTTCGATCTCCTCAAGGTGCAAGCGAAGATCATCCGCGCGGGCTTCAAGCAACTGTCGCTCGGTCTCGAACTCATGTTCGGCCGTGTTGATATTGTGCGCGAGCTTGAGCGCGGCGTCAAGTGTGGCATCCCCGTGGAGCATGACGAGGGCATCAGCGATGGCGGCGAGATCAACTGGTGAGGACACGGGTTCTGGGTGAAACGTGATGCGAAACCGGGGCTTCTTGTGGCGGCGCTTCTGTTTCATCAGGTGCTCGTAGGTGCCGGCGAACCCCGTTGTTCCACCAGCCCAATGAACGGCGAGTGATGGACGAGTATTGGGCAAGGTTCAGGTTGATGCGGAGCGTTTGATGAGGCTGAAGAAGTGGCTGAGGAAATGCTGGATATCCGATATGGCAAGTTCGGCCTCGTAGTGCAGCATCCGCTGTTGCTCGCTGTAGCGTTTGATCTGGCTCAACCGTCGTAGGGCTGAGGCCAGGAGCGGCACCTGCTCCAGGTCGCGCGCGGGAATAACCAGGTCGGTGTAGTGTGGTGTGCCGAAGGCGATTCGCTCCGAGGCGAGATGCTCGCCAAGGGCAACGTGGTCGTCGGTGGCCGAGATGATCTCCGTAAGGTCAACGAGCGACACATCGAGCACGATGATGAGCATGAGAAGCGAGAACTCAGTGATATTGATGGTGGGCTGCACCGGGTTATGCAACCCAAGCTGTGCCGCAAGCGCGTGACCAGCCCAATGTGTGGCATCGCCCACCAGGCCGCGATGTTGGGCGATCACGTATGCATAGGCGTGAAGACCTTCGAGCACCGCGTGACGGTTGAGCACCTGCTCGACTGTCACGCCGGCATCGACGACGAGCTCGCAATACGAGCCAGCCGACGCGTGAAGCGCGGCGATGGCGTGCATCACCGTCATATGCCGTGTCGACTCAGTGTCCCGCTCCATTTTCATCACGGTGTTGCGATTAGCGCCAAGGATGGTCCCAAACTCTTCCTGCTTGAGCCGTAGGCGATCTCGTAATACCCGGAGGTACGTGCCGCCCTGAGATGTTGTCATAGTCGTTGCTGCACCTTCTCAATGATGCGGGTAGAACACAGGTGAGGGGTGGTCCAAGCTGGAATACCCGCTCGGGGCCCGCTGTATTGAGATGCCACACATATCTTAGCGAGAAGATGTCAAAGAGTCAGCAACACACGTTGTGCATTTCGCGCGAGTTTTGCACCGTGTTTCTGGCAGATGCTCATCATGTTGTGCATTTATCAGATGGTAGGCAGACGAGCGTCCTCATGGGCCACGCTCTGTGTCTCTACCAGATGGGTTTTCGCAGGAGGAGCAAGAGCGGTAGATGTAGCTGAAGCGGGGCGAGAGGCGTCAGGAGGTGTTGCGGATGTGGGCGCAACAAAACGGTACTGTCTCGAGGGTGCCATCTGTCACGAAGGGGAGGCGAGCCCAAAGCGTATCAGAGAAGTGCGCTCTGCACTGCGCTCTATGCGCTCGTTCAGTACGATGATGTACCTGAGCTGCACGAGGAACATTGCAGCCTCTCGGTGCGCTCCAATAATGTGGTACGTTCCTCGGCCCAAGTGCATCTTTTGTGACGTGTATCACGAATGTCGCGGCACCGCGACATTCGTGATACACGTCACAAGCTATGGATACTATTCTCCATCATTGCGGGCATACAGCAAGCTGCGTACGACTATGCGTGCCAACTACCATCGTGGACAATGACCTCCTCGTTGGGTGCAGGACGCGGATGTGGGTGCGCCTACGGTGGACTGCTCGAGCGCTCATCAGTCGGGCGTGTCCACAGCACCTGGAACTCACCAAACCAGCGCCATGACTGCCGCACGGTTGCTTCCAGCGCCTCGGGGTAGTCAAAGCCGAGGCCTGTGGCGAGCTCCCGGCCGACACGCGCAACCTCGTCAGCGGTATCCGCCGCCGCAGTCACGAGCTCTGCGATGTCGCGGAGCGGCCGCCCGATTCGGGCTAGTGCACCTGTGTCTCGCTCCTGCACCGCGCGCACCACCGGGGCAAGCGTGTGGATCGTCGTGCGCCCCAGGGGCCCGGGATCCTCACCGGTCGCGAGCACATACCAGAGCCGCACAAGCTCCTGTCGCATCCGGTGCTCCCCCTCCCAGGCGATGAGCGGCAGCCCGCGCGCGAGCACCTTCTGGTGCTTCTGCTGGGAGATCCAGAAGTCCACGATCACCTGGCGGATAACGGCGCCATCCGCTGGCGCCACGTGCAGGACTGGGTCGTAGCCGTACAGGAGCCGCTCACCGAGGGCGTCGTCGCGGCAGCCAAGCACGAGGCGCGCTTCGTTCGTCGGCGGGTGGCTAGCTGTCTGCACCAGCAGGTCGTAGATCTCGCCGTCGGCGAGCAGGATGTGGAACAGTACGGCGTGCTCGTCGAAGCGCAGCGTGTGACTACCGACACTGTCTGCTGCCAGGTGGTGTGCGCCGGACGGCATCACGTCGGGTGAGAAGCGCGCATCCTCCACTGCGACGCGCAAGTCGACATCACTCCAGCGGTCGCCTGCGCCGCGTGCGAGGCTACCGCCGAGCCAGATCGCGCGCGTCGTCCGGTCGCGCCACAGCTCCGCGACGACGGTGAGCAGGCGCCGGTGCTGTGGCAGGTGCACGATGCCCGCCAGTCGGTCGAGGTCGAGATCACTGATCATCGGGATGTCCTTTGCTGCGAGCCGCCCGCCGCACGGCTGTCCCCATCACGCCCCCATCGTCACTGCCCACGTCGCGATGGTAGAAGTCGTAGAAGTGCGCGATGGCACAGTGCGGCTGGCGGATCTGGAACGGGAAGCAGTGCCGCAGGTCGTCCAGGCTGGCCAGCTCCTCCAGCGCCACGAGGAAGCGCTCGCCGTGTGGCAGGCGGACGTCCCAGCGGCAGTCGAAGAGCTGGCCCCAGCGCGCCAGGAACTGAAACTCGCCGTCTTCGCCCTCGGGCAGCTCCGCCGTGTAGGCCGGCGGGAAGAGCCGGCGGTAGGCCGGGAGGTTGTAGAGCCATGAGTTCCCGAGCACCGTTGTGGCCTGTGGCTCGTGCTGCCGGATGTGGGCGAACATCGCGCGCAGCTCGGCACGGCGAACCTCGGCGCGCGCCCGGCTCAGCGGGCTTGCTGTCTGATCATTCTTGATGAAGTGCGGCCGGATGACCGTCTCATCGCGCACCAGATAGTAGAAGCAGCCGAACAGCGGTCGGCCGTGAAACTGCGTATCGCCCGGCTGTGGGTCGGGGTCGTGATCCCCAAGGTACCACTGGTAGGTGTAGGCGGCGGCGTCCTCGGCCTCGGTGAGGCCGGCGGCGAAGGCCGGCCACGCCTCACGTCGCACGGCGCTCCGAGGCAGAGTGGTATAGTTGAACAGGGCGTCGGGCAACGGCAGCGCGAAGCGGCGGGCGAGGGTGCGCGCCGCGGCGATCTGGAATGCGAAGAACGCCTGGTTGTAGGACATAGACTCCTCAGAGTGCAAGCAGTTTCTTGTCACCGGCAGCAGCAGCCGTGGGCAGACTGCGCGTGGGGGCACACAGCTTGTAGATACAGCTGTGGTGGGTGTGCTGCTCCAGATGAGGGGTGACCTGGCCTCGTCACGCGTAGCGCGCTGCGGAGGTACGTGGAGAGGTGCTTCGATCTGGAGACGTCGGTACGGCTGCGGAAACCATCGGCGCCTCCTTTCTGCTACGGGCGGCTGCCGCACAGCGCCTCAGAGCATCTCGAGTATAGCCTACCTATACCACCGGCGCAATCCAATGCTGCTCGCGCGCTTCCGTGATAGCGGCACGTTCCTACAACGGCTACCAGGGGACGTGAGGCGCGTCCAAGAAGGAACCGCCGCGGCGTGACCGACGCCGGGATCAGCACCACGATGGGAGCACATCCGTCGCAGCTGTCCCTGCCAATGATCGAGCGGTGAACACCACCGTGATGCCTATGAAGCGCCTGCTCTGATGTCGAGGAGAACCAATGCCTCAGCAGCTGGATCCCGCCGTAGAGGCGATGATGGCAAGCCCACCACGTTCCCCGCTGGCGGCACCCGGCCCTGCGCTCTCGCTCGCGGAGCGAGCACGGGCCTTCCGCACTCGCGACGGCGAGCGTCCCCGGCCGCTCCCCTTCGACGGGACCATCGAGGACATCTCCGTGCCGGTACGCTGGGGCAGCGTGCCAGGCCGCGTATACCGACCGCACGATGCTGGGGAGTGCCCACCGGCGGTTGCCTTCTTCCATGGCGGCGGGTTCATCGCCGGCGACCTGGACAGCCACGACGATCTGTGCCGCGAACTGGCCGCCGCCGCCCGTGTGTTGCTCGTCGCCGTCGCCTACCGGCTGGCGCCCGAGACACCGTTCCCAGGCGGGCTCGAGGACGCCTACGACGCGACCATCTGGCTGGCCTCCGCCGCGACTGAGCTCGGGGCCGATCACCGGCGTGTTGGTGTGGCCGGCGACTCGGCCGGGGCGAACCTGGCGACCAGCGTGGCGATGCTCGCACGGGCGCACCCGTCGGCGCCGATCGCCTTCCAGCTGCTGCTGTACCCCAAGCTGGACTTCGTGAACGCCTACCCGTCCCACGAAGAGAACCGAGCAGTGGGCATCCCGCAGGCGGTCAGCGCGTTCTTCGACGACTGCTACCTGCCCGACCGCGCCCGCCGGGCCGACCCGCTGGCCTCGCCGGTGCTGGCGGCCGACCTCAGCGGGATGCCGCCGGGCCTGATCGTCTCGGCCGACGCCGACACCCTGCGCGACGAGGCCGAGGCCTACGGCCAGGCGCTCCGCCAGGCGGGGGCTGTGGTTGCCACGCTGCGGGCGATCGGCCAGCTCCACGGCTTCGGCTCGATGACCGAACTCGTGCCGTCTGCCCGGCTCATCACGCGCGCGGCCGCGGCGCTGATGGGCGATGCGCTGCGGAGGGACATGTGAAGCCCGAGCTCGAGCTGGTGATGACGCTGCGGGTGGAGGTTGCGCCGGCGCTGGAGGTGGGCGAGGTCGGCGCCGGGTTCCGCCGTGTCATCCCGATCACTGGCGGCAGCTTCGCAGGACCGGCCCTCCGGGGCGAGGTGCTGCCCGGCGGCGCGGACTGGAACCTGACGCGGCCGGATGGCGTGGCC
>JBDLTZ010000254.1:0-4714 GCA_039805565.1 Chloroflexota bacterium
TTCGCGCATCCTGCCCACGCTGATGCCCGCCGCTGGCGCGCTGGTGCTCACTCACTCACCCCACCCGCGCTCCCTGGCCGACCTGCATCAGCTGCGGGCCCAGATCACGCCGCTGCTGGCCCCCGGGACGCCGGTGGCGGAGCACGATGACGTGTCTGAGGCGATCGAGGCGGCGCGCACGCTGGCCGAGCCTGGCGACGTGATCTGCGTGACTGGCTCGCTGTTCATCGTGGCGGCCGCCCGCGAGGCGCTGGGCCTGCCGCACGAAAAGGACTAGCGTGAGCGCCGAGTGCTGAGTGTGGAGGGAGGGCGGGCGGCCGCCCGCCCTCCGCCGCGGGCCTATCAGGCGCCGCACCCTGCGCCCAGCACCTCGCGCACCTGCCCCCCGGCCACGTCAAAGACCTGGACGCCGCCCCCCTCGTAGTACGTCCACTCCACCACAATCTCCAGACTACCGTCACCGTTCACATCCAGCAACGCCGGCACGGTGAACTCCAGCGACGCCGCAAACTCGGCGGCCTCCGCGTAGCTCTCCCCCACGACCTTGGCGCTCTGCCCGCCCGGCCGCACGATCGCCACCAGCGAGTAGTCGCCGGCCGCGATGGTAGTGCGGAGCTCTGCCAAGCGGCTGGCGACGACGATCAGCTCGTCCGCGCCATCACCCTCGAGGTCGGCCCGCAGCACCTGGCGCACCTGCACGTCCGGCTCGGCCAGGCCCTCGGCACGCAGCAACGCGGCGACCGCCTCACGCGCCTCGGGCCTATCGGTGGGCTCGTCGGCCACCGCGCGGGGAAGGGCGTCCCACGCGCCGCCGAGCGCCAGCACATCGCCCGCCTGGGGCTGTGGCGCAAGCTCGACCTGGAGATGCTGGTCGCAGGGCACGTCGGCCGACGCGGGAGCCGAGGCCAGCGAGCTGCCGGTCTCGCCCGTGGCCGAGTAGCGCCGGTACGCCAGGTCAGGCGACATCACGGTGGCCACCTCGCCGGGCGCCAGCCACACCCCTTCGCGTGAGCCGCCGAGCACGAATCCGGTGGGGGCGTAGATGACCGGCGCGACGCCGCCGACGACAGCGACCAGGTCGCTGAACAGCCGCTCCCAGGTCTGCGGCCCGACCACCCCATCGACCTCCAGCCCGCTCGCTGCCTGGAACTCACGCACCGCAGCCTCGGTACTCGGGCCGTAGATGCCGTCGGCGGGGCCCACCTGCGTGTAGCCGAGCCCCGAGAGCCGCCGCTGTACGAACAGCACGTCCTCGCCCTGGAGAGGCGGCTCCTCAAGCTGGAGCGTGCGCGTGAGCGGGGGAGTCTGCACGGGTGCGGCGGTAGATGCGGCCACCGGCGCAGGCGTGGGGGTCTCTGAGGGAGCGGGTGCCTGCGTGACCGCAGGTGGCACGGTGGCAAGCGACACAGTCGCAGGCAGCGACGTCTCCGCCTGAGCGGGCACCTGCGTAGGGGCGGGGGGCGTGCCGCCGGGAACGCAGCCGGCCAACAGGAGGGCCAGAAGCAGTGCGGCGAAGAGCGCTGCCGAGGTGTGAGTGGGCATGATCTTCCTTCACTACAATGCGATATGACTCCATCGTACCGTAATCAGGCCATCCGGGAAATAGCCCGCGCGAGACGGCACCGATCTTGCATCACCGGTCACTGCAAATCCAACGATGGTGGACTGCGAGGAGAGGACCAAATATGAAGTGGATTCGATTCGTAAGGGCGCTCGGCGCGGCGGCGCTGCTGAGCGTGCTAGGTGTTCAGGCGGTGTTCGCGCAGACGGGACAGGGCACGACGGGCGTGCAGAGCTTCACACTCCAGCCGGGCGGCCGCGCCACAGTGACGTTCGAGGCGTTCTGCGCCCAGTTCGGCGAGGATTTCCCGGCGGGCGTTCAGGCTCCCAGCGGCGTCGCGTCGCAGCAGGTCCAGGCCGCGCTGGCCTACGCGCAGCAGCAGGGCCTGACGGGCAGCGACCAGCAGGCGCTCCAGGTGCAGTACGCGATCTGGCAGCTTCTCGGCGCGACGGATAGCCCGCGCGGCGAGCAGGCGGCCCAGGACGTAGTGGCCCAGGCGAGCGCGGCACCGGCCGCCCCGCAGGGCGCGACCTCGGTGGTAGAGGCGGCGCAGGCCGGCCAGGTGCGCGTGACGGTGAACTCGTGGCAGCCCGTGGGCCAGCCGGTGCAGATCACCCAGACCGCGACAGATAACTTCTACGGCCGCGGGACCCTCACGGTGGAGAACGTCAGCCAGCAGGCGCTGACGCTGTACATGCCGTACGGCACGATCCTGCCGTCGGTCAACCAGGCCGAGCAGGACATGGTAGCCTACGCAACCAATGTCCAGACGACGGACACGGGCGTGGCGCAGGCCCCGACCGCTGCCGCGACCCAGGCGGCCACTCAGGCCCCGACCGCTGCCGCGACCCAGGCCCCCACGGCTACGACGGCACCAACCCAGGCCGCGACCCAGGCTCCGACGACAGCCCCGACGGCGACGCAGACCGCCCCGACAACGCTGCCGGAGACGAGCGAAGGGAGCCGCGGTTCACTGCTGCTGCTGATCGCCACAGCGCTTGTGCTGCTGGCGGCCGGCGGGCACCTGCTACGCGGCCTCGTGCGGCGGTAGGCGCTCGCGGCACCGACATACTGTAGCGCTAGGGGGTGTAGGGGCGACCATCGCTGGTGCCCCTGCACCCCCTCCTTGATCTAGAGCGCGGCGGTGAGCGCCGCGAGCGCCACAACCTCCCCGATCTCGCACAGCGCCCCGTAGGTGTCGCCCGTAAGCCCACCGAGGTCGCGCGTCCACCAGCGGCCGACCAAGTGCACTGCCAGCCACACCAGCAGGAGCGCCACCACACCCCGTGGCCCCGCCACGAGGAGCGCGGCCCCCAGCGCTGTAAGCGTGGCGACGGTGAACGCGCGCGGTCCGAGCATGGACTGGAAGGTCTTGCCGAGCCCTCCCTCACGCGCCGGGGGGAACACCACAATCCCGTACACATCCGCCCAGCGGCCCAGCACCGGCGCGATCAGCACCGCCGCCACCCAGGACGGCCCAGCGGCGGCCAGCAGCGCCACCTTGAGCCCCAGCACCGCGGCAAGCGCGAGCGCCCCCATCGCGCCAATCCGGCTGTCGCGCATGATCTCGAGCTTGCGCTCGCGCGGCCGCCAGCTCATCACCCCGTCGAAGGTGTCGCTAAGGCCGTCGAGGTGCAGGCCAGCCGTGATCACGCCCCAGGCCACCACCAGGCCCACCGCTCGGACGCCGTCGCCCCACAGCTCGCCTATGGCGGCCCCAAGCCCGACCAGCAGCCCACCGATCAGCAGCCCCGCGAGCGGGAAGAGTGGGAGCGCGCGCCCGATACCGCCCTCCGACATGGGCGGCATGCCCGGCACCGGAATGATCGTCAGGAAGCGCAGCGCCTCACCGAGAGGCCACAGCGGCCCCCACCAATTGCGCGGCGGATGCTGGCCGTTCGTATCGCTCACGTGATCGAAAAGTCCTCTCCGTACAGCGTCAGGCCGAGCTTGCGCGCGACCCCTCGGGAGGCTCCATTGTCCCACGAGGTGCTGTACAGCGGCGTGAGCCCACGCCGCCGCACAAGCTCCGCCCACAGCGTCACGGCGACTGACGCGTAGCCCCGTCCCTGGTGGCCCGGCAGCGTCTCGACGCCGGCCTCGCAGGCGTACTCGCCGATGCGAGAGCAGAAGCAGGCGCACACGGCCGCTCCGTGGACCACAGCTGCAACGGGCCGCACGTCCGGCAGCGAGCGGGCGAGGGAGGCGAAATGCGGCCCCAGCACGTCGCAGTTCGCCGGAGTCACCTCCACCGCGCCGGGGACAACCGGGAGCACAGCAGGGAAGCGGTAGCACGGCCCGCGCCACTCATCGTCGACCGGCTCGTGCTCCTCCAGGATCGCGTGCATCGCCGCGTAGCCGAGCGGCGGAGCGGAGAGGTCCTCCGCCACCGGCTCTGCCCGGCAGAGCCGGTCCAGCTCTACCACCACGTCGTCGGGCAGATCGTGGCGGAAGCACCAGATATTCCCCTGGCGCGTGCGCCCGAGGAAGAGCCGCGGCGCGGGCGGGTCGTCCGGCCGCGGCTCCCCGGTCTCGTTCACCGCGAGCAGCCGCGCGCGCCCATCGAGGCGGTAGAGCGTCCGCACCTGGATCGCCATCATGTCCAGGTCGGACAGCGTCTGGTCGTCCATCAGCCCTCCCGGTCGCTCACGCCGGCGTCGGCGAAGGTCGCCATCTCGCGCATCACGCGGGACGCGGCGCGCACCAGGGGGATCGCCAGCGCGGCGCCGCTGCCCTCGCCGAGACGCATGTCGAGCTCCAGCAGCGGCCGCAGCCCGAGGTGCGCCAGCGCCACCCGGTGCCCCGGCTCAGCCGAGCGGTGCCCGGCGATCAAGAAGCCGCGTGCAGCAGGGGCCAGCGCCGCCGCCACGAGGGCCGCGCTCGTGGCGATATAGCCATCGAGCAGCACCGGGATGCGCCGCGCCGCCGCGCCCAGAGCCGCGCCGGCCAGCAGCGCGATCTCGAGGCCGCCGAGCTCCGCCAGGGCGCCGAGCGGGTCGTCCGCCGAGGGGCGGGCGCGCTCCAGCGCCCCAGCCACCACCGCGCGCTTACGCGCCAGCCCCGCGTCGTCTACGCCGGTGCCGCGACCTGTGGTGAGCTCGGGAGGCGCCCCGGCGAGGGCGCTTGTGAGGCAGGCGGCGGCGGTCGAGTTGC